>NZ_JAPWBA010000003.1:0-253264 GCF_041433195.1 Neisseria sp. 27098_8_139 | reverse complement strand
CAGGAGTGATGCCTTCGATAACGAGATTGTCTGCATTCAATGCTGCAACTTTACCGACAAGTGCGTCAAACCAATCGTCGCTTTTGCCTTGAGCCAACAGGGTTTCGGCAGCAGGGTCAACGGCTTGGAAAACTTGCGCATTTAATGCTGCTGCAAATGCTTTTGCCGCTGCATCGGCGCTCAGACCAGCAGATACCGGTGCGATCAGGATTTTTGCCATTTTGTGTCCTCTCATTCGGTGATTGTAGAAGGGTGTTGCTGTGGCGCAGCTGGTGCTGCATTTATCACTTCGGGATAACATATACATGGCCATATTAACATATGTCATCAGGCCGTCTGAAAAGTATAAACGCAATGGACCAAATTCATCAATCCCCCATTGCTGCCAAAAGCTCGGCTTGATGCTCGGCAATCAGGGCATTGGTGATTTCTTCTAAATCGCCGTCCATCACAAAATCCAGTTTGTGCAGGGTAAGGTTGATGCGGTGGTCGGTAACGCGGCCTTGTGGGTAGTTGTAGGTGCGGATGCGTTCGCTGCGGTCGCCGCTGCCGATCAGGGATTTGCGTTCGGCGGCTTCTTTGGCTTGTGCTTCGCGTTTTTGCGCGTCGTTCAGGCGGGCAGCGAGGACTTTCATCGCTTGCGCTTTGTTGGCGTGTTGGCTGCGGCCGTCTTGGCATTCGACCACCATGCCTGTCGGCAAGTGGGTAATACGGACGGCGGAGTCGGTTTTGTTGATGTGCTGACCGCCCGCGCCGGATGCACGGAAGGTGTCGATGCGCAGGTCGGCGGGGTTCAATTCGATGTCTTCGAGTTCGTCCGCTTCGGGCATGACGGCAACGGTACAGGCGGAGGTGTGGATACGGCCTTGGCTTTCGGTAGCAGGGACGCGTTGCACGCGGTGGCCGCCGGATTCAAATTTCAGACGGCTGTATGCGCCCAAGCCGATAATGCGGGCGATGACTTCTTTATAGCCGCCCAATTCGCTTTCATTGGCGGAAACGATTTCGACCTGCCAGCGGTTGCGCTCGGCGTAGCGGCTGTACATACGCAGCAAATCGCCTGCAAACAGCGCGGCTTCGTCGCCGCCCGTTCCGGCGCGTACCTCGATAAAGATATTTTTGTCGTCGTCGGCATCTTTGGGCAGCAGCAGTTTTTGCAATTCGGTATCGAGTTCGTCGATTTTGGCTTTTGCCGCTTCGATTTCTTCGGCGGCAAAGTCTTTCATTTCAGGGTCGGACAGCATTTCTTCGGCATCTGCCAAGTCGCTTTGCGCCAGCTGGTAGTTTTGGAAGACTTCGACAACGGGGGTCAGTTCGGCGTGTTCACGTGTGAGTTTGCGGTAGTTGTCCATGTCGGACGTGGCTTCAGGCTGACCGAGCAGGTGGGTGACTTCTTCCAGTCGGTCGCTGAGTTGTTGTAGTTTTTCTAAAATAGACGGCTTCATAAATTTTCCAAAATACGGATGCCGTCGAGTGGTCTGCAACGGCGAAATAAGGAGTCATTATAATGGGTTTGAATGAAAATTCAAAAAGATATGATTGATTGGAAAGGCCGTCTGAAACCTGTTTTTGAGTTTCAGACGGCCTTTTTTAGTATGGGCTTATTTAGGCGCAGCCAAGATGCCTGTTTGGTTCAGCAGGAACAAAACGGTAAATCCGGTCAGGTAAATCAAGCCGAGGATGGCAAGGAAGTTCATGCCCATGGTCAGTTTGTGGCGTTTGTCGCCTTTGACGAGGCGGTAGTTCAGCCAAGCGAACACAGGGGCTGAAACGAAGGCGGTAATCATGGCGAATTTGAGCAGCTCTGCCATTGCGCTGTTGAACCAGAAAATCACGGCCAAGCCTGAGCCTGCAACCCAGACGTTCCAAGCAAACAGTTCGACGTTGCCGGTTTTGTCTTTACCGCGCAGCAGGCGTACCGGTTCGGCAATCGCGCGTGCGTAGCCGTCCACTACGGTAATGGTGGTGCCGTACATGCAGGCGAAGGCGATAAATGCCACCAGCGGACGCGACCATTCGCCGATGGTCACGGCGTACATATTAATCAGTTGGCCAACATATTTGCCGCCCGCCATTTGTACTTCCTCGCCGTTGCCGTATTGTACATATGCACCCAAGGCGAGGAAAACGACCGCCAAAATCGCGCTGGTAATGTAGCCGACGTTGAAGTCGAAAATACCGTCGCGGTAGCTGGAAGGGTTGATGCGTTGTTTTTCGGTTACCCACAAAGAGTTGATGGCGGAAATTTCAATCGGCGCAGGCATCCAGCCCATCAGCGCGATTAAGAAGCCCAAGCCGGTCAGCGTCCAAGGGGTGGGCTCGATAAAGTCGGGCTTCATCTGCATACCGCGAGACATGGCAACGGCTGCCGCGGCAACGGTGGCAATAGTCAGGCTGACGATGATGATTTTGGAAACGTTGTCCAACGCTTTATAGCGGCCGCTTGCCAGAATCAGCAGGCAGGAAGCCATGATCAGGGCGGACACTATACCGGTATCGAGAGTCAGTGATGGGATTGCCATTTTGACGATGGCGGCGGTAACGATGGCAACCGCACCCGCGTTAATCGTTGCCGATGCAATACACAAAATCAAAAATACCCACAAATAAACGCGGCTTTTTTCGGCATAGCCTTCAATCAGGCTTTTGCCCGTGTCCAGTGTGTAATGTGCGCTGAAGCGGAAAAACGGGTATTTAAAGAGATTGGTCAGAATAATGATCAGCGCAAGCTGCCAGCCGTAAAGCGCACCTGCCTGCGTGGAGGCAATCAGGTGCGAGCCACCGACCGCTGCCGAAGCCATCATGATGCCAGGGCCGAGGGCATTAATTTTGCTCTGCCAGGTAGAGGAGTGTGTATGTTGTTCTGCCATAAGTATTTTCCGCCTGTTTCAGACGGCCTTATTATCAAAAAAAAGCATATTTTAACGTAAATAAAAAGTTTGCCCAATAATATGCGTAATACTTTTTATCAATCAAGGGGAAAATACGGTTTGAAAAAGCTGAAATAGGGGAATTAGCGATATTTTGTGCTAAAAACATTTTTTCAGACGGCCTTGTATCGCTTTTTATTCATGAATATGGGGTAGGAAAGGCAGAGTGTGTCGGTTTGGAAACGAAATGGCAGGGCAAGGCTTTTTGATGCTTTGAGGTCGGCATATTAAGGGGAAGTATGGAGCAGGGAATCCACGTTTTGCTCGGTGATTTCAGCCAGTTGTGTCAGCGGTATGCCGCGCAATTCGGCGGCAATTTCGGCGATACGTCGGATGTTGGCTGGTGTATTGGTTTCATGGCCGAGCATAAAAGGGCTGTCGGTTTCGAGAACGAAATCCGTGTCGTTTAAAGCTTGTAAGGCGGCACGGACTTTTTTTGCATTGGGATTGAGTAGCAGCGAGCCTATGCCGATTTTGAAGCCGAGTTTCACCAAAATCTGTGCTTCTTCTACGCTGCCGGAGAAGGCGTGAACGATACCGCCTTGTGTGAAACCGGCGGTTTTAACGGCGGCGGCAATGGCGGCGGTAGCTTTCAGATTATGGATGATGACGCGGCGGTTGAGGTTTTGGGCGAGGATGAGTTGGCGGATAAAGACGTCGGTCTGCGTGTCGCGTTGTGCTTGGGTTTGCTCTTTGCCATAAAAATCCAAGCCGATTTCGCCAACCCATGCTTGAGGATGCCGGATTAATTCGGACTTTAACTCCTGGAATACCGCTTCGTTGAGGCCGTCTGAAAACCATGGGTGAATGCCCAAAGCGATATGGATATTTTCAGACGGCCTTTCCAACTGCGCAACTTCCTGCCAATCCTTGGGAGATGTTGCCGGTACGATAAAACGCGCTACGCCGACGGCTTGCGCTTCGGCAAGCACGGTAGGCAGCGTGTTGGCAAGTTTAGGGTCGGCAAGATGACAGTGGGTGTCGGTAAAAGTCATGTTAAATGGCGGTTTACAGCAGATTTAATTGTCGCAATTCTTGTTGCACCTTATCCGCATTCCAGTCATGGGATACGGCAAGGGTCATCAGCGCAGTGGCGGTTTCAAGGTTGCATTTGCCGCCATTAATAATGCCTGCCTGACGCAAAGCATCGCCTTGGGCATAAACGGCAGCGGCGCAACCTTGCGGCACTTGGCTGATGTTGAGCAGCAATTTGCCTTGTTGCGTAAAGGCTTGGACGGCTCGGACAAACGCATCGTCGCTCGGCGCATTGCCGTGGCCGTAGCTTTGCAGAATCAGGGCTTGGGTGGAAAGATGGGGCAGGCCGTCTGAAAGTTCTTGCGCGGCATAACCGGGAATCAGCGTGCGGACGGAAACTTTTGCTTCGGGGGATGGAAGACGCGGTTTGAGGCCGTCTGAATGTTGGGTCGGGGCGGTACGGATATTGTGCCAACCTTTGTTTTTCTCCCATTCGGCAAGCGCGCCAAAATGCAGGTTGTCAAAACCTGCGGCGGTTTCGGTGCTGACCTTGCTGCTGCCGACGGCTGGGAAGAGCTTGCCGTCAAAGGCAATCGCCACTTGTTTGAGTTTGAGCGAGAAGGCGGAAACGGAGATGGCAAGGTTGCGCGGCGCATCGCTGTTGGCAGCATCGTAAGGCCATTGCGAGCCGGTCAGGATAATAGGTTTGTCCAAACCTTGCAGCGAAAGGGCGAAGAGGTTGGCGGTGTACGCCATGGTATCCGTGCCGTGCAGCACCAAAATGCCGTCATAGTCAGGCAGTTTGGCGATAATAAGCTCCAACCAGTCGCGTTGGTTTTGCAGCGTTACTGCGGAAGAATCGATGAGCGGCTGGCAAACGTGCCATTCGAAATCAAGGCCGTCTGAAAAGGGGGCAAGGGCTTTATCGACGAGAGCGGTGTCGGGACGCAGGCCGGCGCTGCTTTGGGTCATGCCGATGGTGCCGCCGGTGTAGAGGACGAAGATTTTTTGTTTCATGGTGTTTCTAATGAATGGTAGAGGCCGTCTGAAAGCGGGGAAGTGTTTCAGACGGCCTGGAGTGGTTTATTGATTGGTTTGTTTTTTGGCTTTTGCAGCGCGTTTTTCGTGTAATTTTTCACGGAAGAAGGTATGGCGGCGGTGTTTTCTCCACCAAATCCAGCCGACAATGACGGCACCGATGCCCAGTACCGCAAAGATACCGGATTGCAGGCTGTGCATTTTTTTCATCAGCCAGTCGGTATTGCGTGCGCCGTATTCGCCCAGATAAATCCAAACCGGAACGGAAATCAGCGCGGCCAAGCCGTCCATCAGGATAAAGCGCAGGTAGGAAACCTTGCGGCTGATGCCGGCGGTTACGAAAACGGCGGTACGCAGGCCGGGCAGGAAACGGGCGACGAATAAAACCCAGTTGCCGTATTTGTCGAATTTTTCCTGTACTTGGGCGTAGCGTTTGGGCGTCATCACGCGCGCAATCGGTTTGAATTTAAGGATTTTTTGCCCCCAAATCCGGCCGGCCGCAAACATAAAGCCATCGCCCGCCAATACGCCGAGCATACCGACAAGAAACATAATATGCGAATTGGTATAACCCAGGCCGGAAATCACGCCGCCGGTTACCAGTGTCAAATCTTCAGGAATCGGCACGCCGAAGCCGCAAATAACCAAAACGAAAAACACGGCCGCATAGCCGTATTCAACGAAAAAAGATTCTAAAATAGCAAACATGGCCGCTGTCCCACGATAGATATTGATTGATAACTGGATTAATTTGGAATTTTACCAAAGATAAGGCCGTCTGAAAGCAATCACAAGCAGATATTGTTTAAATTTGACGGTAGTTTGCAAAAAATCTCAAAATTCGCACGTGGAAAGTTGGGATTTGAACAGATTTGGCAGGTACAATAGCCGCTGGTTTATCTTTCAAACCCGAAATGGCAGTCTGTTTTCAGACGGCCTGTTCAGGAAAATGAAATCATGAAATACAGAGATTTGCGAGAATTTATCGCCGGATTGGAAGCTGATGGCAAACTCAAGCGCATTCAGCATCCGGTATCGCCGCATTTAGAAATGACCGAAATCGCCGACCGCGTGTTGCGCGCCGAAGGGCCGGCGTTGTTGTTTGAAAACCCGATTAAGCCCGACGGTACGCGCTACGATTATCCCGTGTTGGCGAACCTGTTCGGCACGCCCGAACGGGTGGCGATGGGCATGGGCGCGGACAGCGTGTCCAAACTGCGCGAAATCGGGCAGACGCTGGCGTATCTGAAAGAACCCGAACCGCCCAAAGGCATCAAAGACGCGTTTTCCAAACTGCCGCTGCTGAAAGACATTTGGAGCATGGCGCCGAACGTGGTGAAAAACGCGCCGTGTCAGGAAATCGTATGGGAAGGTGAAGACGTTGATTTGTATAAACTTCCGATTCAGCATTGCTGGCCGGAAGACGTTGCGCCGCTGGTAACATGGGGTTTGACCGTCACGCGCGGTCCGCACAAAAAACGCCAAAACTTAGGCATTTACCGCCAACAACTCATCGGCAAAAACAAGCTGATTATGCGCTGGCTGTCACATCGCGGCGGCGCGCTGGATTATCAGGAATTCCGCAAACTTAATCCCGATACGCCGTATCCTGTCGCCGTCGTGCTCGGTTGTGACCCTGCTACTATTCTCGGAGCGGTAACGCCTGTTCCCGATACTTTGAGCGAATATCAGTTTGCCGGACTGCTGCGCGGCTCGCGGACGGAGCTGGTGAAATGTATCGGCAACGATTTGCAAGTGCCTGCCCGTGCAGAAATCGTATTGGAAGGCGTGATTCATCCAAATGAAACCGCGTTGGAAGGCCCATACGGCGACCACACCGGCTATTACAACGAGCAGGACCATTTCCCTGTGTTTACGGTCGAGCGCATTACCATGCGTGAAAACCCGATTTACCATTCCACCTACACGGGCAAACCGCCCGATGAACCCGCCGTTTTGGGCGTGGCGTTGAATGAAGTGTTCGTACCGCTTTTGCAAAAGCAGTTCCCCGAAATCACCGATTTCTACCTGCCGCCCGAAGGTTGCTCCTACCGCATGGCGGTGGTCAGCATGAAAAAACAATACGCCGGACACGCCAAGCGCGTGATGATGGGCTGCTGGTCGTTCCTGCGCCAGTTTATGTACACCAAATTCATCATCGTGGTCGATGACGATGTGGATGTACGCGACTGGAAAGAAGTCATCTGGGCGGTAACCACGCGCATGGACCCAGTACGCGACACCGTTTTGGTAGAAAACACGCCTATTGACTACCTCGACTTCGCCAGCCCCGTCAGCGGACTCGGCGGCAAAATGGGGTTGGATGCGACCAACAAATGGCCGGGAGAAACCGACCGCGAATGGGGGCGTGTGATCAAAAAAGACCCTGCTGTTACTGCCAAAATCGATGAGATTTGGGAGAGTTTGGGTTTGTAGATGTCGGATTTATTGGAATTTCTACTTCAAATATTGATGGAAATAATTGAGTCTATGTTTGAGGGGACGATAGAAATATTGAGGCTCGATTGGAGAAAAAGAAAACTCTCCAAAAAAGGCTTGATAATGTTGGCGATATGGTTTGCCATTATTGTTGCACTGATTGTGTATATGGTCATTCCTCAGTAAACATCTTATTCTGACAAGGCATCTGTTAAAAGGCCGTCTGAAACTTTTGGGGTTTCAGACGGCCTTTGACTTGAAAACCTAGCGTGGTTTGAGCCACTTCCATTGTTCTTGTATGGTTTCTTGCAGGGCTTTTTGTTTTTCTGCAGGCGTGTTCATGCCATTGGTCAAGCGGCTGTAGTCGAGGGTAATGGAAGGGTTTTGTACGGTTCCGCCGATTTTTAGGGGAATCGGTTTGTTTTTAGGTTGCAGTACGTTGCTGATAAGCAGGTTTTCCGATAGCTTTTGGGTATTCAAATCGGTATAGCCGCTGCTGACAACGTGCAGGCTGTCGGAAAACAGTTCGGTGTTGATATGATGGCTGATGCCTTTCTCGATTTCGCTATTGAGGGTGAAATGATGGAAAGGGGTTTTGAGGTTGCTGTTGTCGATTTTTTCCGAAGAAATGCCGTTTTTCAGAATGCTGTCCATATCAATGCCGTGCCATGCGCCGTTGGTAATATCGAGGAACAGGCTGCCGTTTAGGGCTTGTATCATTTGGGCGCGGTCGTTACCGGTGGTTTTAATGTCGATAACGGCGTCGCCGCTGCCGCTGAAGCTGTGGAAACCGAACAGGTCTTGCAGCAGCGGCTGAATTTGTATGCCTTTTGCGTTTTGCTGAAGGTGGTAGGAAGCAGGTTGGGTCGCCGCAATACT
Source organism: Neisseria sp. 27098_8_139 (assembly GCF_041433195.1). Classification (NCBI taxonomy): domain Bacteria; kingdom Pseudomonadati; phylum Pseudomonadota; class Betaproteobacteria; order Neisseriales; family Neisseriaceae; genus Neisseria; species Neisseria sp. 27098_8_139. The sequence continues at coordinate 245,003 of NZ_JAPWBA010000003.1, read as the reverse complement.
CAGGCCGCCCTCGGTTTTGCCGCCATAAAGCCCGGCTTTGAAACGGTGCAGGGCGATATGTTCTTTATCGGCGGTGAGCAGGGATTCGATGTTTTCTAATTGCAGGCCGGCGGTTTGAATGCTGCCGATTTGGAGGTTGGCCTCAATATCGGGCAACCAGGATTTGGCCAGCAGGGAAGGAAGGTTTAGTGGTGGCTGGGTTTTCAGATCTTCCAAGTAAGGGGTCAGATTGAGTTTTTGTAAGGCGATACCGGCGTCAAGGTGCGGACGCGGTTGGGTATCGCGTTGGTATTTAAAGGCCAAGGCAAGGGCTTGTCTGTCAAATGCGCCTTTCAGACGGCCTTCCCATGTATTGAGGCTGAAATTGGCCTGTCCTTCGAGTGTACTGATAAATCGGGGGCGGGGAAGACGGTTGATGGTGTCTTGCAGGGTGCTGAGGTGCAGTTTGGGTGCATCGATGCCTTTGCCTTTTTGCCAAACCAACGGGCTGGAAAAGGTAAAGTTGGTTTGGAGGCGGTCGTTTTTATGGCTGCCTTTGAGTTCAAAATTGGCGGCGGTCAAAACGGTTGGATAGAGGTTGGCTTTGTCCAGTTTGAATGAACCGTCCCATTGGTTGTTTTCACTGCCGGCGGTCAATGCGCCGTTGAGTGTGTTGAGGTGCAAATAACCGTTTTTGAATTGCAAGAGGGGCGAACGTGTGTTGATATGCAAGTTTTGATAGTCGCTTTCGGCTTGCAGATTGAAGTCGCGGAAAAGGGCGGTTTGGTTTTGCCAATTAAGGCTGCCTGCGATTTGGGCATCCAGCTTGTTTTTGAGCAATACGGTTTGCAGGTTTAATTTGAGGGCGGGAACGCTCCAGCCGGCATCATCTTGTACAAGATGTCCAATGCCTTGCCAACTGATGGGGTTGCCTATGTTTTGCAGTGTGCCGCTGATATCGAATGGACGGCCGTCTGAATCTGCTCTGCGCAGGGAAAATTGCAGATCGTTTAAGACAATATCTTGCTCTTTATTGTGATAGCGTATGCTGCCGCTATTGATGATGATGCGGTTGAGCTGGAAGCTTTCTTTTGATGCATGGTTTTGTTGCAGGCAGGCAGGCAGGTGGTTTTTGGGACCCAGCGTCAGCGACGGATTGGAAAGAATCCATTTTTCAAGAATGGGGGCGTCTGACCATAGGCTGCTCCAGCCAAAGCCCATTTTGGACTCGGCAATGCTCAGCGTCGGCGTGTCTGGTTCGGAAGATGAAAGGCTGAGATCTTTTAAAATAAGCGTAGGGCGCGGCAGCCATTTTCTGCTGATATTGGCGTTGTATTTGACTTGGCAGCCATGGGCGGAAAAGTTTTTCTGTATGAATGCGTCGATGTTTTCTGTATTGAATATGCGGAACATTAAGGCACTCAATACCGCTGCAAGGCATAAAAGCACGGCGATGCTGAAAACCAGGGTTTTCAGCCAAAATTTTCCTGAGTGCAACATGGAATGAACAGACAATTCAGATTCTCGCTTTGATGGGAGCTTTAAGGAGTGATTGGAAGTTTAAGCCTTGCTGTTTAAGCGTGTGGAAGTATAACACAGAGCGTGGGCCTGTGTTTCAGACGGCATCGGTATGTCAATAAAAAACACCGCCCGAAGGCGGTGTTGATTTAAGCATAAATTATTTACGCAGACCCAGGCGGGTAATCAGTGTACGGTAAGTATCAGGCTGAGTACGACGCAGGTAAGACAACAGGCGACGACGTTGGCTAACCATTTTCAACAGGCCGCGACGGCTGTGGTGGTCTTTAGGGTTGGCTTTGAAGTGAGGAGTCAGGTCGTTGATGCGGAAAGTCAACAGAGCGACTTGTACTTCAGAAGAGCCGGTATCGCCTTCTTTGCGTTGGAAATCTTTAACAATTTGTGCTTTTTGTTCTACGGTCAATGCCATGATGGATAACTCCGAAAATAAAAGAACCTTTTCAGGTTCGGACAAGTTTGCCAAGCCGAACGACCTAAGCAAACTCCTAAGTGCCTTTTTATAAAGACGGGCGGATTATGCCACAATTTGTCTTTGTGCGCTATATCTTTTCAGACGGCCAAAAAAAAGCGGCGATACCTTTCAGTACCGCCAAAGCTGCTTTGGTGATAAAAACTAAACTTTATTTGCTCGCGCAGCGGAAGCCCAAGTTATTTAAAACATATTTGGACTGCAGGCTGGTGCGGATGCCGTAGCGTAAGAATGCCGCATAGTTGGACGGATCACTTGAGCCTACGGATGCGCCGCTACAGAACATTTGTGTGTTGGATGAGCCGGCAGAGAGTTGGCTGCTGTTGAAATCTTCAGTCCATTCCCAAATCAGGCCGTGCATATCATATACGCCCCAATAGTTGGGTTTGTTTTTACCGATGTCGTGCAGGCCGTTTCGGCCGCCGTCTGCATACCAATCTAAGATGGTGCGGTTATAGCCAGGCTCGGCAGAGCCGTCTTTTTGAGTGGCAGAAGCCAAGCCTGCAAATTCCCACTCGTCAATAGTCGGCAGACGTTTGCCTTTGGAAACGCAGTAGGCATTAGCGGCGAACCATGAAACATTGGTTACCGGATGTTTGAGTTCGCTAGCTTTAGGCGCAAAACTATTGCTGCCGTTTTTTACCCAATGTTTCAGGTAAGCTTTTTCAGCATGTTTGGAATTGATTTTTCCTTTTTGCCATTGCGGATGTGTGTTCACAAATTCGGCAAATTCGGCATTGGTTACCGGATATTTGTCAAGCTGGAAAGGTTTGACTTTAATAAGGGAAGTTTCTTTTTTGAGATAGAGAGGACGGTAGCTGCCGCCTTCAACTTTTGCCATTTCGGCCGCCGCTGCACTGCCGCTTGCGACAAGGGTAAATAGGGCGATGAGTGGTATGAGTTTCATAACGGGCTTTCTAATCTGAATACGGGGATTATTAGGCTTTGATTATATAGCGAAACCGGATAAAAATCCTGAGAAGCCTTCTGATTATTGTGCTTTGGGCTTATCGGGTTCGTGAATGCTTGAAACCGGTTTTTCAGACGACCTTCGATGCTTGAGAGGTCGTCTGAAAAACCAATCTTTCGATTGGTCGTGGAAGAAAGCCACTGTTGTCCTTGCATCAGCCGGAACAGCAGTGGCTTTTTTCTGTTTCTATGCCGAGATGACTGGATTAGTAGCCGCCTTTATCTGCAGATGCTGCGGAAGCAGCTGCTGGAGCGGAAGCGGCAGCTGGAGCGGAAGCGGCAGCACCGGCAGGTTGGTAAACGGTGTCGCTCAGTTTTTTGGTCATGATTTCAGGGTTTTCATCACCCTCAACTTTCAATTGACCCAAAGCACCTTTGTTGAATGCACGGAAGATAGAGTGGTCAACCAAAGTGTAGCTGCCCGGGATGTCGGCTTTAAATTCAACGATAACGGCACCACCGGCAGGAATAACTGTGCTTTGTACGTTTTCGTTAATCAGTTTACCACCTTCAACATATACTTTGTCGAAGATTTCGCCGATAACGTGGAAAGAAGATACCAAGTTAGGACCACCGTTACCAACGTACATACGAACGGTTTCACCAGCTTTAGCTTTCAGAGCGTTGTCGCCGGCGATAGAGCCTACGTGACCGTTGAATACAACGTATTCAGGTTGTTCGGCGATCGCTTTATCCATATCGAAAGGTTGCAGGCCTTGAGCACCTTTTTTACCTTTGGTATAGAAGTCACCTTGTACGATGTAGAACTCTTTGTCCACTTTAGGCAGACCTTCTTTAGGTTCAACCAAGATCAAACCGTACATACCGTTAGCGATGTGCATACCTACAGGAGCAACGGCACAGTGGTAGATGTACAAACCAGCTTGCAGTGCTTTAAAGCTGAAGGTAGAAGTGTGGCCAGGAGCAGTAAAGGTAGCTTCTGCACCACCGCCTTGACCGGTTGCAGCGTGGAAGTCAACGTTATGAGGAACGGTAGAAGAAGGATTGTTAGAGAATTCAACTTCAACAGTATCTCCTTCACGTACACGGATCATTTGACCTGGAACGTCGCCGTTGAATGTCCAGTAGTGGTACTCAACACCGTCTTCCATGGTCATGGTTTTTTCAACGGTTTCCATTTTAACGCGTACTTTAGCCGGATGATCGCGATCAGTTGGAGGTGGAACTTCCGGAGCGTGAGTCATGATAGCATCGATTACAGGCAGTTCTGAAGAAGGAGTCTCGGCAGCAGCTTGTGAGTCGGAAGCGGCAGGAGCTTCAGCAGAAGCGGTAGCAGCTGGAGTTTCAGCAGGTTTAGCAGCTTGCTCGCCGCATGCGGCCAATGCAAATACAGAAGCGATAAGTGCGGCTAAGGTTTGGCGTTTCATGTTTAAAGTTTCCTTATAGTAAGAAAAGTAAGAATCCTGATAGGATGGTTTGAAATTTTGTATGATTATGTAGGCGCTTGTTTGGTCATATTTTGATGTAAATCAAATTGTTCAGGGAATATGAATCTTTTAATCCCTAAATACTCCTTTAGAAGTATAAAAAAATACATCGAAAAGTTTATTTTTGTGTGAAAATGTTAGCGAAAACTTAACACAAATACGATAAAGGAGGGTTTGTATAGGAAAATGGGAATCAATATCATATAAGTTAATGGTTTTAAAGGAATATTATTGACAAAATATTTCTTTACTTATTAAACCGTGATACAATCTTTAACATTCATATTTGATGAATTAATACCACCCAACCACTTTTTACCAAAATTAAGGAGTACTTAAAATGGGACAGTACAAGAAGCTTTGGTACTTGCTGTTTGCCGTGCTGGCAGTATGCTTTACCATTCTTGGTTATATGGGTAGCGAAGTCTATAAAAAGGCTCCGCCATACCCTGAACAAGTCGTTTCTGCATCCGGCAAAGTCCTGATGACCAAAGACGATATTTTGGCAGGTCAATCTGCATGGCAAACTATCGGCGGTATGGAAGTCGGCTCTGTATTGGGGCACGGTGCATACCAAGCTCCGGACTGGACTGCCGACTGGCTGCACCGCGAGCTGGTTGCATGGTTGGATCTGACTGCGCAAGAAACTTACGGCAAAAAATTTGACGAAGTTTCTCCTGAAGAACAAGCTGTTCTGAAAACCCGTTTGGCTGACGAATACCGCAGCCAAAGCCGTGTTAAGGAAGATGGTTCTGTCGTTGTCAGTGAAACTCGTGTGAAAGCGATCGAAAGCATCCTGCCTTACTACCACGGTGTGTACAGTGACGATCCTAAGTTCCAAACCACTCGCGAACACTTTGCAATGAAAAACAACACATTGCCAAGCCCAGAAGCGCGTGAAAAACTGTTCAACTTCTTCTTCTGGACTTCTTGGTCTGCTTCGACCAACCGTCCTGACGAGACTTTCACCTACACCAACAACTGGCCACACGAGCCTTTGATCAACAATGTACCGACTACTGAAAACTACATGTGGTCTTTCACCAGCGTGGTATTGTTGCTGATGGGTATCGGCTTGTTGATGTGGGGTTACTCTTTCTTGACCAAGCATGAAGAGGTTGAAGTACCTACTGAAGATCCTATCTCTAAAGTACAACTGACTCCTTCTCAAAAAGCGTTGGGCAAATATGTATTCCTGACTGTTGCGCTGTTTGTCGTACAAGTACTGTTGGGTGGTTTGACCGCTCACTATACTGTCGAAGGTCAAGGCTTCTACGGTATCGATACCGCACTGGGCTTTGAAATGGCCGACTGGTTCCCATATGCGTTGACCCGTACTTGGCACATCCAATCCGCTATTTTCTGGATTGCAACCGGCTTCCTGACAGCAGGTCTGTTCTTAGCTCCGATTGTGAACGGCGGTAAAGATCCTAAATTCCAACGTGCCGGTGTGAACTTCCTATACATCGCCCTGTTCATCGTAGTTGGCGGTTCTTACGCAGGTAACTTCTTTGCTTTGACTCACATCATTCCACCTGAACTGAACTTCTGGTTTGGCCACCAAGGTTACGAATACTTGGATTTGGGTCGCTTCTGGCAACTTCTGCTGATGGTCGGCCTGCTGTTGTGGCTGTTCCTGATGCTGCGTTGTACTATCTCTGCCTTTAAAGAAAAAGGTACAGATAAAAACCTGTTGGCTATCTTCGTAGCTTCTATGGTCGGTGTGGGTGTGTTCTACGCTCCTGGCCTGTTCTACGGTGAGAAATCTCCAATCGCTGTGATGGAATACTGGCGTTGGTGGGTGGTTCACCTGTGGGTAGAAGGCTTCTTCGAAGTGTTCGCTACTGCCGCCTTCGCATTCATCTTCTACAACATGGGCTTTGTCCGCCGTAGTACTGCTACTGCTTCTACTCTGGCAGCTGCTGCAATCTTCATGTTGGGTGGTATTCCAGGTACATTGCACCACTTGTACTTCTCCGGCTCTACCTCTGCTTCTATGGCAATCGGTGCATGTTTCTCCGCTTTGGAAGTTGTACCTTTGGTTCTGCTGGGTCGAGAAGCTTACGAACACTGGTCTTACCAACACCTGTCCGACTGGGCAAAACGTCTGCGTTGGCCTCTGATGTGCTTCGTAGCAGTTGCCTTCTGGAACATGATCGGTGCCGGCGTATTCGGCTTCTTGATTAACCCGCCGATTTCCCTGTTCTACATCCAAGGTCTGAACACTACTGCAGTTCACGCTCACGCGGCTCTGTTCGGTGTGTATGGTTTCTTGGCTCTGGGCTTCGTATTGCTGGTTGCACGCTACCTGAAACCTAATGTTCAATTTGACGATAAACTGATGACTTGGGGTTTCTGGCTGCTGAACGGCGGTCTGGTGGGTATGATTGCCATCAGCCTGTTGCCGGTCGGCGTGATTCAAGCTTACGCTTCTATCACTCATGGTCTGTGGTATGCACGTAGCGAAGAGTTCCTGCAAATGGAAATCCTGGATACCCTGCGTTGGGTTCGTACCGCTGCTGACTTGATCTTCATCGGTGGTGCTGTCTGCGTTGCTATCCAAGCTACCAAAATCGTATTTAGCCGCGATAAATAATCTTAAGCTGAATTAAATCGAAGGCCGTCTGAAAAGTTTTCAGACGGCCTTTCTGTTATAATTTCAATATTCTTAAATTGACAAGACAAAACATTATGTTCAACCAAGCTGCTCAAGAGCTGACCACTGTTCGCGATTTATTGCGTTTTGCCGTCAGCCGTTTTAATGATGCCGGACTGTTTTTCGGACATGGAAGTGATAATGCCCATGACGAGGCAGCCTATCTGATTTTGCACACTTTGAACCTGCCTTTGGATACGTTGGAGCCTTATTTGGATGCCAAATTGTTGCAAAGTGAGAAGGAGGAAGTGTTGTCCATTCTCGAACGCCGCGCAGTTGAGCATATTCCTGCCGCGTATCTGACGCATCAGGCATGGCAGGGTGAGTTTGATTTTTATGTCGATGAGCGCGTTATTGTGCCTCGTTCTTTTATTTACGAATTGCTTGGCGACGGTATCCGTCCTTGGATTGAACACAATGAATTGGTGCATCGAGCTTTGGATTTGTGTACCGGTAGCGGCTGTTTGGCTATTCAAATGGCGCATCACTATCCCGACGCACAAATCGATGCCGTTGATTTGAGCTTGGATGCGCTGGAAGTAGCCGCGATCAATATCGAAGATTATGGCTTGGAAGACCGCATCAGCTTGGTGCATACCGATTTGTTTGAAGGTTTGGATGAAACCTACGACTTGATTGTTTCCAATCCGCCTTATGTTGACGCGGAATCTGTGGAGGCGTTGCCTGATGAATACCTGCATGAGCCGGAATTGGCTTTGGGCAGTGGCGAAGATGGTTTGGACGCTACACGGCAAATCATTCTGCAAGCGGCGAAATATTTGAATCCGAGAGGTGTATTGCTGGTTGAAATCGGTCACAACCGTGAGGTATTGGAAGCGGCTTATCCCGAATTACCGTTTACTTGGTTGGAAACCAGCGGTGGCGATGGGTTTGTATTCTTGTTGACCCGCGAGCAATTACTGGGTGAAGAATAGTTTATTTTGATATAAATAAAACAAAGGCCGTCTGAAAAAGTTTCAGACGGCCTTTGTTTTATAAAAATTTTAATATTTTAAGAAAATACAAATGCCTATGGTATGCCGAATATGAAATCCAAGCAGGCTTTGAAACTATGGCTTATAATATTCGTCATAGTTTCTAATGACAGTGAATTTTTATTACTGACTTTTTGTAGAACATATACTGCCAAACTCCATATTATGAATAATTATTTAAAATCAAGCCTGTTGGCTGCTGCCTTGTTCAGTATGCCCGTTGTCGCCTTTGCCCAGCAACATACCGTTTATTTCAATCAAAACGGTAAACTGACGGCAACCATGCCTTCGGTTGCTTATGTCCGCCAATATAAGATTGAGGCAGGCAAGGCGCAGGTGCAGGATTTTTACTATCCATCGATGAAAAAATATTCTGATCCGTACGAAGTACCTGCCGGTCAGATTAAGGTTTTTGTGCCGGCGTTGGATAACGGTACGCTGACCCTGTGGCATTTCAACGGTCAGAAAAAGATGGTCGGCAGCTATCGCAACGGCAAACCTCATGGCGAATGGGTCAACTGGTATCCAAACGGCAAAAAATCTGCGGTGATGCCTTATCAAAATGGTCTGAGCGAGGGCGTGGGTTCCCGCTATTACCGAAATGGTGTGAAAGAAAGCGAAATCCAATTTAAGCACGATAAGGCCAATGGTTATTGGAAACAATGGTATTCAGACGGCAGCCCGAAAACCGAAATGATGATGAGCAATGACAAGCCAACGGAGATCATCAGTTGGGATGAAAATGGCCGCGTTGTGTCTGAATTGAGTATTCGCAACGGTAAACGTAGCGGCATCATTTTGGATTGGTATGATGATGGTGCGAAGAAATCCGAGTTGGTTTATAAAGACGACCAGTTGGTGAAAAAAACTTTCTGGGATACGGACGGATACGTTCTCGAATAATTTTGACAATAAAAAACCGCAGGCTGATCAGCTTGCGGTTTTTTTATTACATACAGCCTTTGTTTTGGCATAGGGTAAATAACGGAGCGCCGCTTTCACGGATTTTTTTGCCGCCGTCCAAGTCGGTAAATTCCAAAATGGCAGCCGCTTCGATTACTTCGCCGCCCAGTTTGCGGATCAACTCGACACCTGCGAGCATTGTGCCGCCGGTTGCCACTAAATCATCTACCAACAAAACGCGTGCGCCTGGCTTGATGGCGTCGGTATGGATTTCTACCGTTGCTTCGCCATATTCCAAAGCGTAACTTTGAGAAACCGTATCAAACGGCAGTTTGCCTTTTTTGCGGATGGGGACAAAGCCGACGTTCAGCTGATAGGCCAAAGCCGCGCCAATAATGAAGCCGCGCGCATCCAAGCCTGCCACGACATCAATTTTCTGCCCCATATAGCGGTAAACCAGTAAATCAACCAGCAGGCGGAAATATTCTGCGCTTTGCAAAACGGGAGTAATGTCATGAAACAAAATCCCTTTTTGCGGCCAGTTTTCAATTTTACGGATTTTGTCCGCCAAAGCCTCTACGCCCATTACTTCAGGATGAATCAACATCTCGACATTCCGAAATCAAAAAGTTTTTAACACGATATTGTAGCGGTCATATGCGGACTTGCCAAATTAATCGATACAATAGCCAAATTTTGCAACATGCCGTCTGAAATTCCGAGAAATATTGTGTTGTGTTATAATTTACAGATACATACCATCGGCTGAACCACCATGCAAAATCATAAAAAAGGCAATATTTACATCATTTCTGCCGCTTCCGGCACAGGTAAAACGACCTTGGTGTCGCGCCTGTTGAAAAATCATGACGATATCCGTGTTTCCATTTCTCATACTACACGCCAGCCGCGTGAAGGTGAGGCACATGGTATGCATTATCACTTTGTTCCCAAAGAAGAATTTGAATCGCTGATTGAGCAAAGAGCCTTTTTGGAACACGCCAATGTGTTCGGCAATTATTACGGCACCAGCATCGCCGGCGTGAATTCGTTGAGCGAAGAGGGCTATGACGTAATTTTGGAAATTGATGTGCAAGGTGCGGCGCAAGTGCGTAAATCGTTGCCTGAAGCCAGCAGCATTTTTATTCTGCCGCCTTCCTTTGAAGTATTGGCGCAACGTTTGATCGGCCGTGGTACAGACAGCGAAGAAGTTATTCAAACACGCCTTTCAAAAGCCCGTCATGAGATTGAGCAATCCGTTTTGTTCGATTACGTCGTCGTGAATGACGATTTGGATCGTGCCGAAGCCGATTTGTTCCACATTATTAAAGCAGGCCGTCTGAAAAAATCCTCTCAACAGGGATTTATCTCAAACCTGTTGGAAAATTCGTAAAAAACAGCGAAAATAACCGTTTATTTGAAACATAGAAAGAAAGCAAGCAAACATGGCCCGTATTACTACTGAAGATTGCACAGGTAAAATCCCTAACCACTTCGACCTTACCCTCGTTGCCGCCCGTCGCGCACGCCAATTAGAAAACGGCAATACGCCTTTGGTTGACGACATCCGCAACAATAAACCAACCGTAACCGCCCTGCGCGAAATCGCAGCCGGACAAATCGGAACCGAGCTGCTGACCCGCAACAAATAAACCAACCGGCAAACCGATAAAACCGCCGCGCGGACTGTATCGGTGCGATATCACAACCGATACAGTCTGACGGCTTAAAAATAGCCATAAAAGGCCGTCTGAAAATGCCAGCCCCACTGCCTACCGCCCCCTATGATCCGTTGACAGCAGAAGCGCGCGAGCTTCTGTTTCGCACCGCATCCTATCTCAATACCAACGAGCAGGCCGAGCTTGAAAGAGCCGTTGCCTACGCTTTCCACGCCCATGACGGACAAACCCGTAAAAGCGGCGAACCCTACATCACTCATCCCCTTGCCGTTGCCACGCAGCTTGCGATTTGGCACATGGATGTTCAAGGCCTCTGCGCGGGCGTTATGCATGATGTATTGGAAGATACGGGCGTAACCAAAGTCGAAATGGCGGCAGAATTCGGCGATACCATTGCCGAAATGGTAGACGGCCTCTCCAAACTGGAAAAACTCAAATTTGAAGATCATGCCGAGCATCAGGCGGAAAGTTTCCGCAAGCTTATCCTCGCCATGACTAAAGACGTGCGCGTCATCGTCGTCAAACTTGCCGACCGATTGCACAATATGCGCACCCTTGGCTCTATGCGTCCGGAAAAACGCCGCCGCATCGCCAAAGAAACCCTCGAAATCTATGCTCAAATCGCCAATCGCATTGGTCTGAACAATGCGTATCAAGAGCTTCAAGACTTATCGTTCCAAAACCTCCACCCAAGACGCTACGAAACCCTGAAAAAAGCCATGGACAACAGCCGCAAAAATCGCCGCGATGTTGTCGGCAAAGTGTTGCGTGCATTCGGTCAGCGTTTGGTCGGTGTCAATATTGAAGCCAAAATCAAAGGCCGCGAGAAAAACTTATACAGCATCCATCAAAAAATGTTGGCTAAAAAACTGCGTTTTGCCGAAGTGATGGATATTTACGGCTTTCGTGTCATCGTAAACAACATTCCTGCCTGTTATGCCGCGTTGGGCGCATTACATAATTTATACCACCCCAAGCCCGGCCGTTTTAAAGACTATATCGCCATTCCGAAAAGCAACGGTTATCAAAGCCTGCACACAACCTTGGTCGGTCCTTACGGTTTGCCTATCGAAGTGCAAATTCGTACGCGTGAAATGGATGCTGTGGCTGAGGGCGGTATTGCCGGACATTGGATTTACAAATCCGGTGAAAACACTCCGGATCAAGCCGTCCTCCATATGAACCGATGGATGAAAAATATTCTCGACCTGCAGGCTAGTAGCTCAAATGCCATCGAGTTTCTAGAGCATGTCAAAGTCGATTTGTTCCCCAACGAAGTCTATATCGTTACTCCGAAAGGCGATATCCTTACCTTGCCTAAAGGTGCGACGCCGATTGACTTTGCCTATGCCGTACACACCAATATCGGTCATAAAACCGTTGCCGCGCGTATCAATAACGTCATGATGCCGCTGCGCACCAAGCTGAAAACTGGCGATACGGTAGAAATCATTACTTCCGAGCATGCCAAGCCTAATGTAGCATGGCTGAACTTTGCCGTTTCCAGCCGTGCGCGCAGCGCCATCCGCCAATACATTAAAAATCTGAATCGTCACGATGCCGTTGTTTTAGGTGAAAACCTGCTGCAAAAAGCTTTATCCAGTCTGTTGCCTAAAGACATCCTGCTTTCAGACGACCTCAAAGAAAAATACCTTGCCGATTTGAATACCAAACAAACCTCGTTTGAAGAGGTTCTTTACAATGTCGGTATGGGGCATACTTTGCCGGTACACGTTGCCATGCATATTGCCGAGTTGGCAGGCCAACATTTTGGCAGCACGGTCAAACTCAGTCCGATCAAAGTCAACGATCAGGAAACCGGCCGGATTCATTTTGCCGAATGTTGCCATCCGATTCCCGGCGATACGATCCGCGCCTTATTGGTCAAAGACAAGGGTATGATTATCCACCGTGATACCTGTCAAACTTTGGTCAAAGCCGATCCGGAAGAGCAACTCGATGCGGGTTGGGACAGTTTGCGCAATCAAACGTACCGCACCATCCTCAATGTCAAATCCGAAGATGCGCATGGTTTGCTTGCCTCAATGGCGCAAGCAATTTCCAATTCCGGTGCGGACATTGAATCTGTCGATACGCCAACCAAAGCGCAAGCAGGAACAGAAGGTTTTGTAGAATTTAAATTTACAATTAAAGTCAAAGACTTGGATCAGGTTAATCAGATTATTCATGCAATGCATGCCAATCCGAATATCCGTAAAGTGATTCGAGGATAATCTGTGATCAGCATGATAAGAAAAGGCCGTCTGAAAGTGTGTTCAGACGGCCTTTTGAGTATGTACAAACAAACTCTGTTAGTTTGTTTTGAAGAAAAATAATGCTTCAGGTTGGATTTAACTTAACCAAAAACGGAAAACCAAGAAGAAAACCAAGGCCAAAACGCCGGCCCAAACCAGTAACATGAATCCGGCTACTGCCTGACCCAAGCGGTAAACAGGATTTTTGCGTTCGTCTTCGAGTAGGGGATTAGGTGTATCGTGCGGTTTGTCGGACATGATGAAGCTCTAATTGAATTATTGAATAAAAGCGTAAGGGTACGCCGATAGAAGCAAAGATTCAAGTGGGAATGATTATTGATAGAAGTCTTCGTCTTCATTCCACGCGGTTTTTAAGACCGTCTGAATGGTGTCGGCGCCAAAGCCGCGATAGGCAAGGAAACGCGCTTGTTTTTGTTTTTCTTTCAAATCTTGAGCTTCTTGCTTGAATTTTTTACGCAAGACGGAAATGGCGGTTTGCAGCTCGTCCTCCCTGTCGGGTAAGAATTCCCGACAGTCGTCTGCATCGATACCTTGTTGCGCCAAGGCTTGTTTGAGGCGGAGCGTGCCGTAACGGTTGCTTTTGCTGTGAATATAGGCTTCTGCGTAACGTTGGTCGGATTGCCAATTTCGTTCGACGAATTCGTCCAAAACCTTTTCCAATTCTTCTTCGCTTTCAGCATGGGGAGCCAGTTTGCGTTTCAAGCCGACACGGCTGACTTCCTGACGGGAAAGAATATCCAAGGCGCGGGCGCGTAAGGTTTTGGGAGGTTTCATGGGATATGGAAGGGGAGGGATTTAACTACATTGAATTACATTTAAGACGGCCTGATTGGGTGAAAGCACCGAAAAGGCCGTCTGAAAATAAAGCCGAATTATTCTTCGTCTTTGTTTTTTTGCGGTTGCAGATTTTCGTAGATTTCAGGCAGGGCGCGAATCAACAAATCAGGTTTGGTCGCTTTGTCTTGAGAGAGTAAGGTCATATCGCCGTAGCCGAATGTTACGCCGACGCTGAAGCAACCGGCCGCTTTGGCGGCAATAATGTCATTTTTAGAGTCGCCCACCATCAGCATATTGGCAACGTCGATGCCCAAAACTTCGGCTGCATGTTGAAGCGGCAATGGGCTGGGTTTTTTCTCAGTCAGGCTGTCGCCGCCGAGAACCAGGCTGAAATAGTCGTCGAGATTGAGCTGTTTCAGCAACTCAGCAGCCAGGATTTCATTTTTATTGGTAATGACAACCAATGGAATACCCAATGACTTGAGCAGGCTGAGACCGGCTTCGGTTTCAGGGTAGGGGCGGGTAAAGTCGCTCAAATGCTCGCGATAATATTTCATAAAGAACACAAAGCCTTTTTCCCAGATTTCAGGATCGGCTTCTTTTTCACGATCATTGGTAATGACGCGATGAACCAACTTGCTGATGCCGTCGCCGACATAGCTTTCAACCGTTTGGGTAGGTAAAACAGGTAAACCCAAGTGCGCACACATGGCTTGGGCTGCTGCGGCCAAATCGGGAACGGAATCACATAAGGTACCGTCCAAATCAAAGGCAACGGCTTGAACGTGTTCTAAAGCAGCAGTGGTCATTGAGTAGCTTTCTGTCATATTATTTAAGCGGTTATTTTAACATTGTTTGTCTGATTTGCCGATGTTTTGCTGATTCTTTAAAGGGATATTCGTTTAAATTGTTAACAATTTTTGCTGGTGTAAGTCTGTCAGCCTGTTTGTAATATGGCAAGAATTTTGTCAACAAAAAGGGTGGTTTGGTAGGCATTAAAAAACAAAGGGTTTGTATATTTTTTTGAATGGTTTGATGAGCATTTATACTAGGCCGTCTGAAAATTTTTTGGTTGGTGTGCCGATATTTTCAGACGACCTCAAACTAAATTCATATATAAATGAATAGATTCGCTTTTTATCGACTACACGCTATTACATTTTTGTCCGTTTTTGTATATAGTAACGTGTATGGCTCTCGTCTAATCATATGTATGAAAAGGAAAAATACATGTCCGCATCTGCTGTAAAAGAAACGCTGAATCCGTTTGAAATTGCGCAAAAACAAGTGAAAACTGCCTGCGACCGTCTGAATGCCGATCCAGCAGTATTTGAAATCTTGAAAAAGCCACAACGTGTTTTGGAAGTCAACTTCCCTGTCAAACTCGACAACGGTACAGTAGAAAATTTCACCGGCTACCGTTCACAACACAATAATGCCGTCGGCCCTTACAAAGGCGGCGTACGTTTCCATCCTAATGTGAATATGGACGAGGTTAAAGCCCTGTCTATCTGGATGACCATCAAATGCTGCGTGGCCGGTATTCCTTACGGCGGCGGTAAAGGTGGTATTACTTTGGATCCGCGTAACTATTCCGAAGCGGAATTGGAACGCATCGCCCGCGCTTATTCCGAAGCCATTTCTCCGCTGATCGGCGAGAAAATCGATATTCCTGCCCCTGATGTGAACACCAACGGCAAAATCATGTCTTGGATGGTTGATGCCTATGAAAACGTAGTGAAACATTCAGCACCGGGCGTCTTCACCGGTAAACCGGTTGAGTTTGGCGGTTCCTTGGCACGTACCGAAGCCACCGGTTACGGCGTAAACTTCGCTGCCGTCCAAGCTTTGGAAAAACTGGGCAAAGACGTGAAGGGTGCTACTTACGCCATTCAAGGTTTTGGTAACGTGGGCTACCACACCGGTTACTATGCACATAAAGCTGGTGCGAAAATCGTTGCCGTATCTACTGTTGACGTTGCCATCTACAACGAAAACGGCTTGGATATGGAAGCAATCATCAAAGAATTCCAAACCAAAGGTTTCATCACCAATGAGGCCGGCTACGGTAAAGAAATCAGCAATGCCGAACTTTTGGCTTTGGATGTGGATGTACTCGCCCCTTGCGCGCTGGAAAACCAACTGACTTCTGAAAATGCCGGTAAAGTACGCGCGAAAATCGTGGTTGAAGGCGCAAACGGCCCGACTACTCCTGAAGCCGATGTTATCCTGCGTCAAAACGGCGTATTGGTTGTTCCTGATATTTTGGCAAACTGCGGCGGCGTGGTTGTATCTTATTTCGAATGGGTACAAAACCTGCAAGGCTACTACTGGGAGTTTGACGAAGTTCAAGAGAAAGAAACAGTGGTTCTGCGCCGTGCATTCCGCGATATTTGGAACTTGGCTCAAGAATACGATGTCGACCTGCGTACCGCTTCTTACATGATGAGTATCCGTCGTGTTGAAAAAGCAATGAAACTGCGCGGTTGGTATTAATCGGTTGACCGATAGCTAAGACAAGGCCGTCTGAAACCTGTTTTCAGACGGCCTTGATGTTTTTGATAAGAGCCTTTACAAATTTTAATCCACCTTGATTCCATTTCAATCAAACTCAGCTATAATCCCCTTTTTTGACCTTTCCGGAAAAGACATAATCATGAACAAAACTTTCAAATTCAGCGCATTGGCTTTGTCTGCTCTGTTGGCGATGACTGCTTGCAACCAACAAAAAGACACTGCCACCAAAGATGCTCCTGCTGCTTCCGCAGCTTCAAATGCGACTGCAGATGCTTCCGCCATCGGTTCTACTGCCCAACAAGCCAGCTACGCAATGGGTGTGGACATCGGCCGTTCATTGAAACAAATGAAAGACCAAGGCACAGAAATCGATTTGAAAGTCTTCACCGAAGCCATGGAAGCCATGTTTGAAGGCAAAGAAGTTAAAATGACTGAAGCCCAAGCTCAGGAAGTGATGATGAAATTCCTGCAAGAGCAACAAGAAAAAGCGGCTGCCAAACGTGCTGAAGATGCCAAAGCAAACTTGGAAAAAGGCGAAGCGTTCTTGAAAGAAAACGCGACTAAAGAAGGCGTAAAAACCAGCGCTTCCGGTCTGCAATACAAAATCACCAAAGAAGGCGAAGGTAAAAAACCGACTAAAGACGACATGGTTACCGTTGAATACGAAGGCCGTCTGATTGATGGTACCGTATTTGACAGCAGCAAAGCCAACGGCGGCCCAGTCAGCTTCCCTGTAAGCCAAGTCATTCCAGGTTGGACTGAAGGTATCCAACTCTTGAAAGAAGGCGGCGAAGCAACATTCTACATCCCGGCTAAATTGGCTTACCGCGAAGTGGGCGCCGGCGATAAAATCGGCCCGAACGCCACTTTGGTATTCGACGTGAAACTGGTTAAAGTCGGCGCGCCTGATGCTGCCGCACAACAACCAGTACAAGTTGACGTACAAAAAGTTCAATAATCCGAATCAAGGCTTACGCCCTTAAACAACGGATAAAAGGCCGTCTGAAAAAATTCCGTTTCAGACGGCCTTTGTTCTAAACCAACAAGGAATTATGATGAAAAATATCGTCATCCTTATTTCCGGACGCGGCAGCAATATGCAGGCGATTGTGAATGCCGATATTCCCGATGCCAACATTGCAGCCGTATTGAGTAACAACGAGACCGCAGCCGGATTGGCATGGGCGGCAGAGCGCGGTATTGCCACCGACAGTTTGAACCATAAAAACTTCGACTCGCGTCTGGCATTTGATCAGGCCATGATGGAAAAAATCGATGCCTATCAGCCCGATTTGGTCGTATTGGCGGGCTTTATGCGCATTTTGACTCCGGAGTTCTGCGCCCATTATGAAAACCGCCTGATTAATATCCATCCGTCCATCCTGCCTTCCTTTACCGGTTTGCATACCCATGAACGCGCATTGGAAGCAGGTTGCCGAGTGGCAGGCTGCACCATCCATTTCGTAACCCCTGAGCTGGATTGCGGCCCGATTATTTCGCAAGGCATTGTCCCTATTTTGGACGGCGATACCGCCGACGACGTTGCCGCACGCGTGCTGACGGTTGAACACCAGCTGTTTCCGCAAGCCGTTGCCGATTTTGTTGCAGGCCGTCTGAAAATCGAAGGCAACCGCGTTTTGAATGCACAACGCAATGCCGCCGGTCAAAGCCTGCTGGCTTGATTGAAACACCATACACACAAGGAAAACATCATGAATCCGATTAAAACAACTCTGCTGACACTTTCCCTGCTCACAGCCTCCGTCGGCGTGCAAGCCGCTGAATTGCCGCAATCTGCCGTTTTGCAATACTCAGGCAGCTACGGTATTCCTGCGACCATGACCTTCACACGCAGCGGCAACCAATACAAAATCGTCTCTACCATCAAAGTACCGCTTTACAATATCCGCTTTGAATCCGGCGGCAGCATTAGCGGCACGACCTTGCATCCGTCTTACTACAAAGATGTACGCGGCGGCAAAGTGTATGCCGAGGCCAAATTCTCCGGCGGCAACATCACTTACGGCAAAGCAGGTGATTTGAAAACCGAAAAATCCGGCCCGGCCATGGACTTGTTCACTTTGGCATGGCAACTGGCTGCCAATGATGTACGCCTGCCGTCAGGTTTGAAAATTACCAACGGTAAAAAACTGTACACTGTCGGCAGCATGAACAAAATCGGCAACGAAAGCTATAAACTGAACGGCGGTACAACGCCTGTGAGCAAATATCGCGTCCGCCGCGGCGACGATACCGTTACTTACTCGTTTGCTTCCGATATCGACAATATCCCTGCGCAAATCAGCTATACCGATGACGGTAAAACCTACAACCTGAAACTGACTTCCGTCAAAATCAACGGTAAAGTAGTGAAACCGTAATCTTTATTTACTCAAACAAGAAGGCCGTCTGAAAAGTTTTCAGACGGCCTTTTATCTTTACAGCAACACAATATCGTATTGTTCCTGCGTGTAGGCGGTTTCGACTGCCAGTGAAATCGGTTTGCCGATAAAGTCTATCAACATTGCCAGCGATTGCGATTCTTCGTCTAAGAACAAGTCGATGACATTCGGAGCGGCCAAGATGCGGAAGGCTTGGACATCGTAGCGGCGCGCTTCGCGGACGATTTCGCGCTGAATTTCGTAGCACACGGTTTGCGGCGTTTTCAGACGGCCCCGGCCTTGGCAGGAAGGGCAGGGTTCGCAGAGGATTTGGCTTAAGTTTTCACGCGAACGTTTGCGCGTCAGCTCGACCAAACCCAAACTGGTGAAACCGTTGAGGGTAACGCGGGTACGGTCGAAGGCGAGGGCTTTGGCAAGCTCTTGCAGGACGGCTTCGCGGTGGGCTTCCTGCGCCATATCGATGAAGTCGATGATGATGATGCCGCCGAGATTGCGCAGGCGAAGTTCGCGGGCGATGGTGTGGCAGGCTTCGAGGTTGGTGCGGAAGATGGTTTCATCAAAATTGCGTGCGCCGACAAAGCCGCCGGTGTTTACGTCAATGGTGGTCATGGCTTCGGTGGACTCGATGATGAGGTAGCTGCCGAAGTTGAGGTTGACGCGCGGTTGCAGGGCGCGGGCGATTTCCTGCTCGATGTTGTGGGTTTCAAATAGGGGGCGTTCGCCTTTGAACAGCTCGATTCTGCCCAATGCGCCTTGAACGTATTGTTCGGCAAACTGGGTCATGCGGCGGTGGTTTTCAGTCGAGTCGACCAGGATTTTGTGCGTATCAAGGCTGAACATATCGCGCAATACGCGCAGGCTTAATGGCAAATCTTGATACAGCAGGGTTTCAGGCGGTTGGATTTTCGCCTGTTTTTGAATGTGTTCCCACACTTTGGTCAGATAGTTGATGTCTGATTGCAGCTGGGCATCGGAAGCGTTTTCGGCGTTGGTGCGGATGATGTAGCCGTGGCAGGCGTTTTCTGGCAGCAGGTTGTTGAGGCGCTCCCTCAGGATGCTGCGTTCGGCATCGTCCTCAATGCGTTGGGAAATGCCGATGTGGTCTTCTTGCGGAAGATGGACGAGGAAACGGCCGGCCAGTGAGATTTGGGTGGAAAGCCGCGCGCCTTTGGTATTGATGGGGTCTTTGATGACCTGAACCAAGACGGACTGGCCTTCAAAGAGCATGTGTTCGATGCGTTGGGTTTCGTCCGGATTGCGGCGTTGTTCGAGGACGTCGACGATGTGCAGAAACGCGGCGCGTTCCAAGCCGATATCGATGAACGCGCTTTGCATGCCAGGGAGGACGCGTTTGACGACGCCCAAATAAATATTGCCGACCAAGCTATGGCCGCTGTTGCGCTCGATGTGCAGCTCGCAGATATTGTTCTCTTCCAAAACAGCCACACGCGTTTCTTGCGGCGTGATGTTGACGAGGACGGTTTCGGGCGGACGCACGGCGTCCTTGGGGATGGGGATTCCTGAAAGCATGGGGATACCTGATTTTGAATAGAAAAACTTTTGCGATGTGTTCTTCTCCAAAAAACAAATGGCAAAAGTCATTCTGCGAAAGCGCTTATCATACTTTAATTATGGTTTTTCCGCATCTGCACAAATGTTTATGGCCAAGAGGCCGTCTGAATGTTTTTTACAACCGTACGGCGGGAATACTTGTAAAATAACGCTTATGCCCATATAGTCATGAACATTGGTATTTTGGAAGAAATCATGCAAACCGTTACTGTTTATACCGGTCCGTATTGTCCGTACTGCACCATGGCGAAAAGGCTGTTGCAAGCGGTGGGTGTGAAAGAAATCAACGAAATCCGCATCGACGGCAATCCGGAAGTTTTTGCCGAAATGCAGCAGCTTTCCGGCCAGCGCAGCGTGCCGCAGATTTTTATCGGCGACACCCATGTCGGTGGCTTTACCGATTTGTACCGCTTGCAGCAGGAAGGCAAGTTGGACGAATTACTGAATCCTTAACCCTTAACTTAGGAAAATAAAATGAGCGAAGAATTGCAACCTGTATTCAGCGTTGAGCGTCTGTATGTAAAAGACTTGTCTTTGGAAGTGCCTCACGCGCCACAAATCTTCTTGGAACAAGGCGAGCCTGAAGTGGATATGCGCGTTTCTACCGGTAACACCAAACTGGAAGATGGTTTCTACAGCGTTGACGTTACCGTTACCGTGACTGCCAAACTGAACGAAGAGCGTACCATGTTCTTGAACGAAGTTACCCAAAGCGGCATCTTCCGTTTGGAAAACATTCCTGAAGAAGACGTACAACTGCTGTTGGGCGTTGCTTGTCCGAACATCCTGTTCCCTTACGCACGTGAAGCCATTTCCAACAGCGTAACCCGCGCCGGCTTCCCACCTGTACTGCTTGCTCCGATCAATTTTGAAGCAATCTACCAACAACAACAGGAAGCTAACGCTTAATTGCGTTATACCTAAATTAAGGCCGTCTGAAACATTGCGTTCAGACGGCCTTTTTGTTTTCGGATAAAATACAGCAAACTTTCAATCAGCTGCCTTTTAAGATGACGCCCGAAACCCAAAAACAGCTCAAAATTACCGATGTTTCCGCCAAGAAGCTAGAGAAACTCAACCTCCATACCGCGTGGGATTTGGTGTTGCACCTGCCGTTGCGTTATGAGGACGAGACGCACATCATGCCGATTAAGGATGCGCCGATCGGCGTGCCGTGTCAGGTCGAGGGCGAGGTCATCCATCAGGAAGTAACTTTTAAGCCACGCAAACAGCTGATTGTCCAAATTGCCGACGGTTCCGGCAGTGTCCTTTTTTTGCGTTTCATCCACTTTTACGCCAGCAACCAGAAACAGATGGCGGTCGGCAAACGCATCCGCGCCGTGGGCGAAATCAAACACGGGTTTCACGGCGACGAGATGATTCATCCCAAAATCCGCGATGCCGAGAGCAGCGGTTTGGCGGAAAGCCTCACGCCGATTTATCCGACCGTAAATGGTTTGAACCAGCCTACTTTGCGTCGCATTATTCAGACGGCCTTGGACGTTACGCCGCTGCACGACACGCTGCCCGATGCCTTATTGGGTCGTCTGAAACTGCCGCACCTCGCCGAAAGCCTGCGCCTTTTGCACTCTCCGCCGCCGAGTTTTACCATCCACCAGCTTTCCGACGGCGCGCTGCCCGCATGGCAGCGGCTCAAATTTGACGAACTTTTGGCGCAACAGCTTTCCATGCGCTTGGCGCGGCAGAAGCGTGTCAGCGGCTCAGCCACGGCATTGGGCGGCGACGGCACGCTGACCCAAGCCCTGCGCCACGCCTTGCCGTTTGCTCTGACCGGTGCACAAGAAAGAGTCGTGTCCGAAATCCGCCGCGACATGGCGCAAACCCATCCTATGCACCGCCTGCTTCAAGGCGATGTCGGCAGCGGCAAAACCATCGTCGCCGCCTTGTCCGCGCTGACTGCCATCGAATCCGGCGCGCAGGCGGCTGTGATGGCGCCGACTGAAATCCTTGCCGAACAGCATTTCATCAAGTTCAAACAATGGCTTGAGCCGTTGGACCTTGAAGTCGTCTGGCTTTCCGGCAGCCAGCGCAAAAAAGCCAAAGACGAAGTCAAAGCCAAACTCGCCGACGGCACCGTCAAAATCGCCGTCGGCACGCACGCCCTGTTTTCAGACGACGTCGAGTTTCAAAATCTTGGTTTGGTGATTGTGGACGAACAACACCGCTTCGGCGTCGCCCAACGCCTTGCCCTCAAAAACAAAGGGCGCGACGTCCACCAGCTGATGATGTCCGCCACGCCCATCCCGCGCACGCTTGCCATGAGTTTTTTCGCCGACTTGGACGTGTCCGTCATCGACGAATTGCCGCCCGGTCGTACCCCGATTAAAACCCGCCTCGTCAACAACGTCCGCCGCGCCGAAGTCGAAGGCTTCGTTCTCAACATCTGCCGCAAAGGGCAGCAGGCATACTGGGTCTGCCCGCTGATTGAAGAAAGCGAAACCCTGCAACTGCAAACCGCCACCGAAACCCTAGCCCAGCTTCAGGCAGCTTTGCCCGAACTCAGCATCGGCTTGGTACACGGGCGCATGAAGGCCGCTGAAAAAGCCGAAGTCATGGCGGATTTTGCCGCAGGCCGTCTGAACGTCTTGGTTGCCACCACCGTCATCGAAGTCGGCGTAGATGTGCCCAACGCCGCCCTGATGGTGATCGAACACGCCGA
This sequence comes from Neisseria sp. 27098_8_139, assembly GCF_041433195.1. NCBI lineage: Bacteria > Pseudomonadati > Pseudomonadota > Betaproteobacteria > Neisseriales > Neisseriaceae > Neisseria > Neisseria sp. 27098_8_139. The sequence goes on along the minus strand of NZ_JAPWBA010000003.1, from coordinate 222,142 downwards.
ACGCATGGGCTTGGCGCAGCTGCACCAATTACGCGGGCGGGTAGGGCGCGGCGCGGCAGAAAGCGTGTGCGTCCTCCTGTTTGCCGAACCCTTGAGCGAACTCGCCAAAGCGCGGCTGAAAGTTATCTACGAACACACCGACGGCTTCGAAATCGCCCGCCAAGACCTCAACATCCGCGGTCCCGGCGAATTTCTCGGCGCGCGCCAAAGCGGCGTCCCCATGCTGCGCTTCGCCAACCTTGAAGAAGACCTGCACCTCTTGGAACAAGCGCGCGAAATCGCGCCCATGTTAATCGAACAAAACCCCGAAATCGTCGAAGCGCATTTGGCAAGGTGGCTTTCCAGCAGGGAAGGTTATTTGGGCGTATAAAATTTGCATGAAAAGAAAAAAGGCCGTCTGAAAACAGACGGCCTTTGGTTTGGCTGGATAGGGGTTTAGAAACCTTGTGCCAACATGGCATCGGCTACTTTGACGAAACCAGCAATGTTCGCACCATTGACATAGTTCACTTTGTCTCCGACTTTGCCGTATTTCAGGCAGGATTCGTGGATGTTGTGCATGATGTCGAACAGGCGTTGGTCGACTTCTTCACGGGTCCAAGACAGGCGGATGGCGTTTTGACTCATTTCCAAACCTGAAGTTGCTACGCCACCGGCGTTGGAGGCTTTGCCCGGAGCGTAGAGGATGCCGGCTTTGATAAATTGTTCGACCGCGCCCAAAGTTGACGGCATGTTCGCACCTTCGGCAACCACATAGCAACCGTTTGCCAGCAGGATTTTGGCGGCATCTGCGTCCAATTCGTTTTGGGTGGCGCAAGGCAGGGCGACTTCGGCTGCGATGTTCCACGGTTTTTGGTTTTCAAAGTATTGCAGGCCTTGTTCTTTGGCGTAAGTGGCCACGCGTTCGCGGCGTACTTCTTTCAGCTCGATCAAAGCGGCAAGTTGCGCTTCGGTCATACCGCTGTCAGGGAAGAGGACAAAGCCGTTGGAGTCGGAAACGGTCAATACTTTTGCACCCAGTTGGATGGCTTTTTCGGCTGCATATTGTGCCACGTTGCCGGAGCCGGAAATCAACACGCGTTTGCCTTCGATGCTGTCGTTGCGGGTTTCCAACATGGCTTGGGCAAAATACACGCAGCCGTAGCCGGTGGCTTCAGGGCGAATCAGGCTGCCGCCCCATTCGAGGCCTTTGCCGGTCAGGACGGAAGCAAATTCGTTGCGGATTTTTTTGTATTGGCCGAACAGATAGCCGATTTCGCGGCCGCCTACGCCGATATCGCCGGCAGGAACGTCGGTGTCGGCGCCGATGTGGCGGTAGAGTTCAGTCATAAAGGCTTGGCAGAAGCGCATTACTTCGGCATCGGATTTGCCTTTAGGATCGAAGTCGGAACCGCCTTTGCCGCCGCCCATAGGCAGGGTGGTCAGCGCGTTTTTGAAGACTTGTTCAAAAGCGAGGAATTTCAACACGCCCAAGTCGACGGTAGGGTGAAAGCGCAAACCGCCTTTGTAAGGGCCGATGGCGGAGCTCATTTGAATGCGGTAGCCGCGGTTGACTTGAACTTGGCCTTTGTCGTCCATCCAAGTGACGCGGAACATAATCACGCGTTCCGGTTCAACAATACGCTCAAGCAGGCTTTGTTGGGTGTATTTCGGGTTTTTCGCCAAAAACGGATCCAAACTCATGAGTACTTCTTCAACGGCTTGGTGGAAGGGTTCTTGGTTGGGATTGCGTTGTTTAAGATTGTTAAACAGGGTGTTCAGGTCAGTCATTTTTCTACTCCTATTGAGTGAGATGTTTCAATATTTATGTTTCGAAATATAACTGTAAAAAATTTACTTGCCAAGAAAAATTTTAGCAGGATTGTTGACATTATTTTTTTACCAATTTGTAAAATTAGAATTATATTTTTAGAATTATTGAAAATTATTGATTATATTTCATATATTAAAAATAATAAGCCATAAAGTTCTAAGTAATTAAACTAGAAAATTTCAAAATTTTTTTGTAAAAATTTTATTTGGCTCAAAATTTCTTGTAAATAAATGCTAAATTGTCAACATTATTAACGGATATACACTAAGCCTAGAGGAAGGGTTGGTCCATTGCAGACAGAGAGGCAGGCCGTCTGAAAATTCGGTACAATACGCATCAAATTCCCACAACACATACATTAAGGAAACCCATGAAAGCCTATCACGACCTTATGCGCCATGTTCTCGACAATGGCATCGACAAATCCGACCGTACCGGCACCGGTACGCGTTCTGTATTCGGTTACCAAATGCGTTTTGATTTGAGTGAAGGCTTTCCGCTGTTGACTACCAAAAAATTGCATCTTCGCTCGATTATTCATGAGCTGCTTTGGTTTCTCAAAGGCGATACCAACATCAAATATCTGAAAGACAACAACGTTTCCATTTGGGACGAATGGGCGGACGAAAACGGCGATTTAGGCCCGGTTTACGGCTACCAATGGCGCAGCTGGCCCGCACCCGACGGCCGCCATATCGACCAAATTGCCAATGTGGTGGAACAAATCAAGAAAAATCCCGACTCGCGCCGCCTGATTGTGTCCGCATGGAATCCCGCTTTGGTCGACGAAATGGCCTTGCCGCCTTGCCACGCGCTGTTTCAGTTTTACGTTGCCAACGGCAAACTGTCCTGCCAGCTTTACCAACGCAGCGCCGATATTTTCCTTGGCGTACCGTTCAACATCGCCAGCTACGCATTGTTGACCATGATGATGGCGCAAGTGTGCGGACTGGAAGCCGGTGAGTTTATCCATACGTTTGGCGATGCCCATTTGTACAGCAACCATATCGAGCAGGCCCGACTGCAATTAAGCCGCGATTTCCGAAGCCTGCCGACCATGAAAATCAACCCTGAAGTCAAAGACTTGTTTGCCTTCAAATTTGAAGACTTCGAGTTGGAAGGCTATGATCCGCATCCGCACATCAAAGCAGCAGTATCGGTGTAATCCAAGTTAAAAAACAAAAGGCCGTCTGAAAGTTCAGACGGCCTTTTTATTTGATTTGAATCGTCAGATTTTCTCTCAACGAATCAGCGTATTTCCGTTAAAATACGCCTTCTTTTCCGATTCGAAACATTGCCATGCGCCTGACCCACATCAAACTCTCCGGCTTCAAATCTTTTACCGACCCGACCACGATTCATGTGCCGGGGCAGCTTGTTGCGGTTATCGGGCCGAACGGCTGCGGCAAGTCGAATGTGATTGACGCGGTGCGCTGGGTGTTGGGCGAGGCTTCGGCGAAGCAGCTTCGCGGCGAGAGTATGCAGGACGTGATTTTTAACGGTGCGGCAACGCGCCGTCCTGCGCCGAGGGCTTCGGTGGAGCTGGTGTTTGACAACAGCGACCACAGTTTGCAGGGCGCGTGGGGGCAGTATGCCGAGGTGAGCATCAAGCGGCAGCTGACGCGTCAGGGTGAATCGACTTATTTCATCAACAATCAGACCGTGCGCCGCCGCGACATTACCGATTTGTTTCTGGGTACGGGCGTGGGCGCGCGCGGTTATGCCGTTATCGAGCAGGGGATGATTTCGCGCATCATCGAAGCGCGGCCGGAGGAGTTGCGCGCCTATATCGAGGAAGCGGCGGGCGTGTCCAAATATAAGGAACGCCGCAAGGAGACGGAAGGCCGTCTGAAAGACACGCGCGAGCATTTGCAGCGTTTGGGCGATTTGCAGAACGAGTTGGCGCGTCAGGTGGAAAAGCTGGAAAAACAAGCCGAAACCGCCGAACGCTACAAATCCCTGACCGCGCAGTTGAACCGCCAGCAGGATTTGCTCGATTACGCCCAATGGCAGCAATCGCTTGCCGCCGCCGACAAAGCGACCGTGCAGCATCAGTCTTTGCAGGCGCAGCAGGACGAAACCGCCGCGCAGGTTCAGGCGTTAAATGACGAAGTACACGCCTTGCAGACCGCCGAACAGTCGCAGCAGCAGGCGGTGCACGAATTGAGCAACAAGCGTGGCGTGTTGCGCGAGCAGATTGCCCGTTTGGAAGAACAAATCCGCCATCAGCAAAACTTGCACCAACGCATCGAACGCGACAAGCAGGCGGCGCAGGCGCAGTTGCAACGTATCCATCAGGAGCAGCAGCAAATCCGCGTGCAGCTTGAAGAAAACGAGTTGCAGGCCGAAGAAAAGCAAACCGAATTGGCGGAATGGGCGATGCAGGTTGCCGAACACGAAGAGCGTCTGCCCGAATTGGAAGAAGCTCAAGCCACGCTCAATGCCGCCTTCCAAACCCAGCAGGACGAGGCAAACCGCATCCGCCGCGAACTGGCGTTGAAGCAGCAGCAGCTTGCCCATGCCGAACAAACCGTTGCCAAGCACGAAGAGCGCAAAGGTCGTCTGAAACAGGAAAACCAAGCCCTGAACCTGCCCGACGAGGCCGAAACCGCCGCCGCGCAGGAAGCAGCCGCCTTGTTGCAAAGCCAGCAAGAGCATTACGAAGAACAAATCATTGCCACCGAAGAAGCCTTACACGCGGCCCGCGAGGCGTTTCAGACGGCCTCAGATCGCTTCCAAAGCCTGAAGCAGCAACACATCACCTTGCAGGCGCAGCAGCAGGCGTTGTCTCAAATCCTGTCGCAACAGCAGGAAGCCGCCGACTTCTGGCAGGCAACCGACCACGCCGCCGCGCCGCAACTGTGGCAACACATCACCGCGCCCGCCGAGTGGCAGCACGCCTTGTCCGTCATCCTTGCCGAACGCCTGCACGCCCGCGCCGTACCGAACGGCTTCGTTCCGCCCGCGCCTTTGCCGCAAGGGCAGGCGGCATGGCTTTCAGACGACCTCTCCGGCGGCATCAAAAAATCCCTGCCTGTACAGGCATTGTTGAACCAAATCCAAGCGCAGCCGCCGTTTCAGACGGCATTGCACCACTGGCTCGACGGCGTATTGTGCGCGCCCGATTTGAGCTACGCCCTCGCGCATCAAAGCGATTTGGGCGCGCATCAAATCTGGCTCACGCCCGAAGGCCATCAGGTCGATAAAGTCAGCGTCCTGCTCTATGCCAAACCCGCGCAGGAAAGCCTGATTGCCCAAAAAGCGCGCCTCGACGGCATCGCGTCCGAACTGGAAAACCTCGCCCCCGAACTCTCCGCCGCCGAAGCCGCGTTCAAACAGGCGGAGGCAGCCGTGCGCTCGTCTGAAACGCAGCACAAAAACCTGATGCAGCAGCAACAGCAGCACACGCGCCAATACAGCCAAGCGCAGCAACGCGCCGCCGAACTCTTGGCGCGCACCAACCAAGGGCAAATCCGCCGTGAACACATCGCCCGCGAACTGGCGCAGTTGGTGGAAGAACAGACCGTATTGCAACACACGTCTGACGGGCTTTCAGACGACATTGTTACTTTGCAGGAAGCTACCGCCGAACTCGAACACCAGCAGCAAACCACCGCACACAGCCGCCAAGAGCAGCAAGGTCGTCTGAAACAGGCGCAGCTTGCCCTGTTGGAAGCCAACCGCCAATACGGACTTGCCGAAGTCGCCGTCCACAAGCTCAACCAGCAAAAACAAAACTACCAGCAGCAAATCGCCCGGCTCGAACAGCAAACCCTAGACTGGCAGGAACGCCAGCAAGAGCTTGCCCTCGCCTATGAAACCGAGTTCCAAAACGACGAGCAGCACATCAAGCTCGACGAGCTGACCGAAGCCGTGCACACGCTGGACGAAGAATACATCGCCGTGCAGGAAAAACTCGCGCAGATTCAGGAGCAGGGCAGGGAACAATACGCCCGCGTACAAACCCTGCAAACCAAGCTGCCGCAGCTTCAGGCAGCCACCCAAACCGCCCTGTTGCAGCAGCAGGAAGCCCTGATCAACGCCAAACGCTACCATCAAAACCTGACCGAACGCGCCGCCGATTTGGACGCGCTCGAAGCGTTGGCGAAAGAATCGCCGAAAGTATTGAACAGCAGCATCGGCAGCCTCACCCAGCAAATCGAAACCCTCGGCGCCGTCAACCTCGCCGCCCTGCAAGAGCTCGAAGAAGCGCGCGAACGCGACGGCTACTACCGCAGCCAAAGCGAAGACGTGCAGGCCGCCATCACCCTTTTGGAAGAAGCCATCGCCCAAATCGACGACAAAACCAAAGCGCGTTTCAAAGAAACCTTCGACGCCGTCAACGGCAAAGTCCAAACCTTCTTCCCGACCCTGTTTGGCGGCGGCGAAGCCACCCTCAAAATGATAGGCGACGACCTCCTGACCGCCGGCGTGTCCATCATGGCGCGCCCGCCCGGCAAGAAAAACAGCACCATCCACCTCCTCTCCGGCGGCGAAAAAGCCCTCACCGCCATGAGCCTCGTGTTCGCCCTGTTCAGCCTCAACCCCGCCCCCTTCTGCCTTTTGGACGAAGTCGACGCCCCGCTGGACGACGCCAACACCTCGCGTTTCTGCAACCTGGTCAAAGAAATGTCGGCGCAAACCCAGTTCCTCTACATCTCCCACAACCGCCTGACCATGGAAATGGCAGAGCAGCTCGTCGGCGTAACCATGCAGGAAAAAGGCGTATCGCGCGTCGTCGCCGTGGACATCAAACGGGCGTTGGAAATGGCAGAGCCGAATTGAGATAAGAACAAAGGCCGTCTGAAAGAATGAGGAAGAAATCTATAATTTCATCTTCCCATTTTTTCAGACGGCCTTTTTGTATTGGATAAAGCGTTATTGTTTTGAAGTATTATCTTTGGCGCGTTGAGGCTGCCCCGAGCGTTGGTTGCTGCGGTTGACGGCATCACGCCATGCTTTGCGTTCCGCTTCGATTTTCGCGGCTACTTCGTGAACCATGGTTTCTTGTTTTTTGATGGCCGGCTCTTCCGGTGTGTTATCGGAAAAGTGGAGGCCGTACCACAAGGTGGCGAAAATGCCGCAGACGAAGATAACGGCAATCAGGCCGATGATGGCTTGTTTGCCGGCGAGGGGTTTTTCGGGGGGAGGGACGAGGACATCGAAGCAGTCGGCGCAATCGAGGGCGAAGCAGACGTTTTCGGCTTCTTTGCGGCCGCGTCGGCCTTCTGTGATGTTGAAGGAGATGTGTTGCCCTTCGGCCGGAAGGCGGGTAAGGGTGGTGAAGGCGGCAAGGGCAAGAAAGATTTCTTGGCCTGTGTCTTCTATGGTAGCGGCGCCGAAGCCGCGCTTGCTGTTCCAGCGAGTAATCGTTCCGTAATAGCGCATAATGTATGTGGGGATATTATTATAGGTAACAGTTTTTCCTTGGACTGATTTTAAATCAAAAAGTTTAGTTATTGTCTTAATTTTACACTAGATTTGTCTTGTTGGAAGAAGACGGGCCGTCTGAAGGATTTCAGACGGCCTGTATGGTTTATGCCTACTTATTAAGCACTTTTTGGAAGGTGTTGATCAGGTGTTGCGCAATGGCACGGCTGCCGAATTGTTGCAGGCAATCTTGGCGCAAACGGACGGGATCGTATTGTGCATGGTTTTCGTAGAGGGTGAGCAATGCTTTGGTCAGCTCCGGTATGTTTTCGATTGGCACCAGCAGGCCGTTGTCGGAAGTGACGATGGATTCGGGGCCGCCGCAGCGTGTGGCGATAACGGGTAAACCTTGCGACAGTGCTTCGATATAGACGACGCCGAAGGTCTCGGTACGGCTGGCGAGGACGAATGCGTTGCTGTGGCGCATAAGGTCTAGGGTTTGGTCGGTGGTCAATGCGCCGGTAAAGGTAACGGCGTGGTTGATGCCCAAGTCGCTTGCCAGTTGTTTCAGACGGCCTTCTTCTGCGCCGCCGCCGCCGATTTTGAGTTTGAGCTGCGGATAGGTTTTGAGTGCTTCTGCAAAAGCAGGCAGGAGCAGGTCGTGGCCTTTGAGGTGGCGCAGGTGGGAGACGCTGCAGAAGGTGAAGTCTTGATTGTTTTTTTCGGGGAACTCGAAATCCTGTTCAAAATTGCCGCCTAGCATATTGGGCAGGTATTGCCAGTCTGTACCGGCGTAGGTTTTTTCGAGAATACGGCAGAAATCACGGCTGACGGCGAACCGGGCTGCGCTGTGGCGCACGGCTTCGTGCATGGACGGCCATTGGTTTTTGCGGACAAGACCGCGTGAAATGGCGCTGCTGTGTTCGGTAATCACATAGGGAATGCCGTATTTTTTGAAGATGGCACAGGCCAAAATGGCGGCGTAGTTGACGCAATGGGCGTGAATTACGTCGGGTTTGCCGTTGTCGGCGATATAGGCTTCAAAAGCCTTCATGCCTGCGTTGACCCAGCGGATGCGGTCGATATCGACAACCGGACAGCGCGGGAAGAAATACATGCTGTCGTAGGCGTAAGTGTTGAGTCCGCCTTGCTGATGGCGGCGCAGGCCGTAGAAGCGCGAGAAGATGGTTTTCGGCTGGCTTCTCAAGTAGCGGAACATGGGTACGACCATGCCGATTTTCATGCCTTCGCGTTGCAGGGCTTGGGCTTGGAGGCGGAAAAAGATTCCGTCCACGTCGGTTTCGGAAGAAGGATACCAAGAGGGGATAACGACAATATGCATGATGTGTTTTTTATGGAAGTAGATAACGGCGAGGCCGTCTGAAAAGAAAAGATATCTTTCAGACGGCCTTTTGTATATTTAGTTCAATCAGTTGCCGGCAACCGTCATTTTAGAGACCAAGATGGAGCCGATTTGGTTGGACGAACGGCGTAATGCGTCGTCTGCCACGCCGATGATGTCGCGGTACATGTCCTGCAAGCGTCCGGCAATGGTGATTTCCTGAACCGGATAGGCAATGACGCCGTTTTCTACCCAAAAACCGGCCGCGCCGCGCGAGTAGTCGCCGGTAATGCCGTTGACGCCTTGTCCCATCAATTCGGTAACCAGCAAACCTGTTCCCATTTCTTTCAACAGGTCGGCCTGCGTGGCGTGGGTGTGGTTCAGATACAGATTGTGCGCGCCGCCGGCGTTGCCCGTTGTCTGCATGCCGAGTTTTTTCGCGCTGTAACTGCTGAGGAAATAGCCCTCGACGATACCGTCTTTCACCACAAAACGCGGCTGCGTGGCGACGCCTTCGGCATCGAAATAAGTGCTGCGGAACGAGCGCAGGATATGCGGTTCTTCACGAAGGCTGAGAAACTCGGGCAGCACCTGTTTGCCGATGCTGTCAATCAGGAAGCTGCTTTGGCGGTAGAGCGCGCCGCCGCTGAGTGCGCCGATAAGGTGGCCGATTAAGCCGACGGCGACAGTGGTGTCAAACAGTACGGGATAGCTGCTGGTCGGGACGCTGCGGCTGTTCAGACGGCGTAAAGTCCGTTCGGCTGCGGTTTTACCGATGAGTTCGGGCGCGTCCATGTCTTCGTGACGGCAGGAAGAATCGTACCAATAGTCGCGCTGCATGCCGTGTTCGTCGCTGGCGACCACGCTGCAAGAAATGCTGTGGTGCGTGCTTTGCTGGTGTGCGGCAAAGCCGTGGGTGTTGCCATAGACGTATTGGTAATGGCCGGTATGAACCGATGCGCCTTCGGAATTTTCAATGCGTTTGTCCGTTGACAGAGCGGCCTGTTCGCATTGCTTGGCCAAATCGATGGCGGATTCGGTACTCAAATCCCATTCGTGGTAGCGGTCGAGGTCGCCGATGTGGGTTGCCATCAAGGCAGCATCGGCAAGGCCGGCGCAATCGTCTTCGGCGGTATAGCGTGCAATATCGATGGCGGCTTTGACCGTATCTTGCAGGGCGCGTTCGGAGAAGTCGGCAGTGCTGGCGCGGCCTTTGCGTTGGCCGACATAGACTGTAATGTCTAAAGATTTATCTTGTTGGAACTCGATTTGTTCGATTTCGCCCAAGCGTACGCTGACGCTTTGACCGAGCGACTCGCTGAAATCGGCTTCGGCCGAGGTGGCGCCGGATTGTTTGGCCAAATCCAGCGTGTGTCCGCACAAGCGCAACAGCTCGTCCGGTGTGTGGTTAAACAGCATAAAAAGGTTTCCTGACAGGGTTTTGCGGCATTTTAACCGTTTCAGACGGCCTCTGCAAAAATCGCACGGAAAGGCCGTCTGAAAACTGATAAAATAGGCAGATTCAGAAAATCAGGGAAACACAATGTTTGAACAAGAAGACGAATGGGTCAGCAAAACCCAAATGAAAAAGCAGATGAACGATTTGCAGGCTTTGGGTATGGAATTGACCAAGCTCTCCAGCGATACGCTGAAAAAAATCGGCTTGGACGAAGAGCTGTTCGAGGCCATCGCCACCTATAAAAAAATCACGTCCAACAGCGCGCTCAAACGCCAAGCCCAATTTATCGGCCGCCTGATGCGCGATACCGACCCTGCGCCCATCGAAGCCTATTTGGCCAAACTGCGCGGCGACAATACGGCGCACAATGCCTTTTTGCAACGCGTCGAGCAGGCGCGTACCCGACTGTTGGCAGACAATGGCGCGATTACCCAATTTATGGCCGATTTCCCGCAAGCCGACGCCGGTAAATTGCGTACCTTGATCCGCAACACCAAAAAAGAGCAGGAACAAAACAAACCGCCGAAAAACTTCCGCGCGCTGTTCCAAGAAATTAAAGCAGTGATGGAGGCCGGTCAATCCGAAGTTTCAGAAGAAGGGCAATAAACCTTAAGGCCGTCTGAAAACCGATTGCAGGTTTCAGACGGCCTCCTCCTTAAAATAAACGCTTCAAAAATATTAATTTTTCTCTATTTAATCCCACACGCCATGTCCGTCAAAATCCAAACACGTTCCATTAATCCGACTGTTTTTAACGACTTGCTTACTGCCGGTACCGATCCTTTGATTGCGCGGCTGTGCGCTGCGCGTGATGTGCAAAGTCCGGCCGAATTGGACGACAAGCTTGCTGCGCTTTTGCCGTATCAAACGCTGACAAACTGCGAAGCCGCCGCCGGCCGTCTGGCGGATGCGATTGAGCGTCAGGAAAAAATCCTGATTGTCGCCGACTATGATGCCGACGGTGCGACGGCGTGTTCCGTCGGTATGAGCGGTTTGGCGGCGATGGGGGCGAAAGTTGATTTCCTTGTGCCCAACCGTTTTGAACACGGCTACGGCTTAACGTCCGAGCTGGCTGAAATCGCGGCAGAGCAAGGTGTGGATTTATTGGTGACGGTGGATAACGGTATCGCCAGCATTGCAGGCGTGGCGCGTGCGCAGGAATTGGGTTTGGATGTGATTGTGACCGACCACCATCTGCCTGCCGAGACCGTGCCTGACTGCATCATCGTCAATCCGAACCAAAAAGGCTGCGGTTTCCAAAGCAAAAGTTTGGCGGGCGTGGGCGTGATTTTTTATGTATTGATGGCTTTGCGTGCCGAACTGCGCCGCCGCCATTATTTTTCAGACGGCCTGAAAGAGCCGAATCTGGGCGATCTTTTGGATTTGGTCGCACTCGGTACCGTCGCCGATGTCGTTACTCTAGACCACAACAACCGTATCCTCGTGTCGCAAGGTTTGAAACGGATGCGTTTGGGCAAAATGCGCCCGGGTATCCGCGCCTTGTTTGAAGTGGCGCGACGGGATTGGCGCAAGGCTCAGCCGTTTGATATGGGCTTTGCGTTGGGACCGCGCATCAATGCGGCCGGACGGCTGGACGATATGTCGGTCGGCATTGCCTGTCTGTTGGCGCAAGATGATGCCGAAGCGCAGGAACTGGCGGCGCAGTTAAACGACCTCAATATCGAGCGCCGCGAAATCGAGCAATCCATGCTACAAGACGCGCTGAACGCCTTTCCCGAAACCCTGCCTCCAGGTCAGACGACTTTGGTGGCGTATCGCGACGATTTCCATCAAGGCGTGGTCGGCATCGTTGCCAGCCGCCTCAAAGACCGTTTTTATCGTCCGACCATCGTGTTTGCGCCTGCCGATAACGGCGAAGTGCGCGGTTCGGGACGCTCCATTCCCAACCTACACCTGCGCGATGCTTTGGACTTGGTGTCCAAACGCCATCCCGATTTGATTTTGAAATTCGGCGGACACGCAATGGCGGCGGGTTTGAGCATACTTGAACACAACATTCCCGCGTTTCAGACGGCCTTTGAAGAAGCCGTGCGCGAAATGGTGTGCGAAGACGATTTGTCGCAAACCTTCATCACCGACGGCAGCCTGAAAGCCTGCGACATCACGCTGGAGCAGGCGCAAAACCTCGCCCGCCACGTTTGGGGACAAGGCTTCGCGCCGCCGAGTTTTACCGATGAATTTCACGTTGTCCGCCAGCAGCCTTTGGGCGCGGAAGGCAAACACAAAAAAGTCTGGCTGCAAAAAGACGGCTACGAATTTGAAGCCATGTTTTGGCGTTGCAGCGAAGACATTCCCGAATACATCCGCACGGTGTACCGCCCCGTTGCCAACGAATGGCGGAATAATCTTGAATTGCAGCTTTATATCGACTACTGGGAAGCCGCGTAAACAAAGGCCGTCTGAAAAATGAAGAAACAAAAACCTTGGCTTGGCTTTTCATTGGCGCTGCTTGCCACCATGACTTGGGGCTCGCTGCCGGTCATCGCCCAACAGGCCTTAAAAGCCGTTGATGCACCCACTTTAGTGTGGGTACGCTTTTTAGTGGCTTCGCTGGTGTTGTTTGCGTTGTTGGGGCTGACCGGCAAGTTGCCGAGGCCGTCTGAATTTTCCAAGCAGACCTTGTTTTTATTGGTGCTGGGCATTATCGGCATTTCCGCCAACTTCGTTCTCGTTGCCCTGGGTTTGCACTATATTTCGCCGACCACCACGCAGGTGTTGTGGCAGCTCTCACCCTTTACCATGATTTTGGTCGGCGTAGGCGTGTTTAAAGAAGCCTTTACGCACTGGCAAAAAATCGGCTTGATGCTTTTGCTGACGGGTTTGGCCATGTTTTTCAACGATAAATTCGGCGAACTTTTCAGCTTGGGCAGCTACGCGGTTGGCGTGATGATGGCGGCTTCGGGCAGCATGATTTGGGTGTGCTACGGCGTGGCGCAAAAACTTCTGTCCAAACATTTCAATTCGCAACAAATCCTGTTGATGATTTATTTTTGCAGCAGCTTTGTTTTCCTGCCGTTTGCCGAACCGTCGCAAATCGCCCATATCGGCAATCCGTTTTTATGGGGCTGCTTTATCTATTGCTGCTTGAACACGCTGATCGGCTACGGTTCATTCGGCGAAGCGCTCAACCATTGGGACGCTTCAAAAGTCAGTATCGTCACCACGCTGATTCCTGTGTTCACCATGATATTTTCCACCATCGGCCATCATCTCGCCCCCGATTATTTTGCCGCTTCGGATATGAATATCGTCAGCTATGTGGGTGCCATGGTGGTTGTGGCCGGAGCCTTGCTGGCTGTGGCCGGAGAAAAAGTAATGGGGCTTTTTTTGAGAAAGATATGAAGCTTTATTAAGAAACAGAATAAAGCAAGGCCGTCTGAAACAGGTTTCAGACGGCCTCATGTGAAACGATTAGCCGAAAGACCGTCCTCCCAATTCCCTTTCTGCAGGATTCTGCTGCACAGAAATTTCCCTCGCTGCCGTTTGTTGCCGTTCCTGTTCCATTCTTTCCTGTACTTTTGCATTGAAAGCATCAACAACTTCGCGGTTCTCTGCCAAAACCTGTTTGGCGAAAGAGCCGTCCTTATCGTTGAGCAAGCCTTGAACTAAGGCATGGAATTTATCTGCTTGGGATAGCGATTTTTCACGGGTCGGAGCGGTAACGTCCTCGATGTGTTTGTCTCTGCGACGGGCATCGGCGGGATGTTTGACACCGTAAGCCGTATTCATACGGAAGTTTTTTAAATCTTCCATATCCAGTTTGCCTTCGACTTTGACCTGTCGTCCTCCCGGCAGCCTTACTCCGTTATCTTCTTTACTCTGGCTGAGGAACTCCACCAAAGCTTCGTTTACTTTTTTGCCATATTGGTTGCGTATATCAGCGATAAAAACTTGGGCCTGTATATCAGATTGTAGAAATTTCTTGTTTTCAGGATTTTGAACGTTCGAGATAATTTCATTTACTTTATCGGTTTTTTTGTTCAGAACTTTAACATAATCCCGATTGATTAATGAAATACCCGCTTCGGAAGCCAAAGCCTGATTCAATTTCGGTTTCAGATTTTGATACACCTGTTTGTCTTCGGCAGACATTTTATTGAATGGCTTGTATAGATGGATTTGCATCTGCTTTATTTCATTATCGGAAATAAAACGGTTGCCTTTTGAGTCTGTTGCTTCTCGCGCAATCCGTTCCAATAATTGCTGTCCTTTGTCATTGCCGCCTATGTCGTATTGGATAGGGCCGAAACTCGGACCGCTGGCAGCCTTCTCCGCATTCGATATTTTGTACGCGCCGTGCCCTCCCGACAATTCGTTTACCATCATGGCTTGATGGATATAGTATTTTAAACCGTCTTCCGGTTTCAGATGGTCTCCGCCTGTAAAACGACTCATATCAGTCTCCTATAAAAATTAAAAACGTTCCAATGCTTTCAAGTGATATTGTGTTTGTTGAACATCACACAGATAGAGGATTTTGTCTGAAGGAGTTTTCAAATCGGTTGTAATTGTCGGGTCGGAACAAAGTTCCTCCTTATAAGCCTTCCATTTTGAACGGACGCTTGTGAAATACTGTTTGGACAGCCCATGTAGCTTTGAATCTTTGGTAGCGGCACGTCGAAGTAAATCTTTGTACTTCATATCCAGTTTGTTTTCAAGTTTCAGCAGAGTAATTTCTAAACAATCTTCATCCATTTGGTCAACAGGTTCGGGACAAAGATTCTTTTCCTGTTTCGGTTTAACGGCATTCGCAGCTTTATCAGATGACCCTGTTGCACCGACACAGGCAGCGGATGCCATCACGGCTAGCAGTGGCAGAATGTAACGGATTTTGTGTTTCGACATATCAGTCTCCTAAAAAAATCAAAAACGTTCCAATGACTTCAAATGATGTTGTGTTTGTTCAATATAACACATATAAAAAACTCTGTCCGCCGGTGATTTTAAATCAGTCGTTACCGTCGGATCATCACAGAGTTCGTCCTGATAAGTCTTCCATTTTGAGCGGATGCTTGTGAAATACTGTTTGGATAAACCGTGCAATTTTCGGTCTTTGGCTACTGCACGTCGAAATAATTCTTCATACTTCTTCTTCAGCTTGTCCTCGAATTCCCCTAAAGTAATACTCAAGCAATCATCACTCATCAGATTGACAGGCTCTGGACAAATAGCCCTGTTCTGTTGCTTTGCATCTTTTTCGTTAGTTTTTTCAGACGACCCCGCCGCACCGACACAGGCGGCGGATGCCATCACGGCTAGCAGCGGCAGAATGTAACGGTTGTTGGATTTCAATATATCAGCCTCCTAACTATCTATCAGCTTTATAAAGAATTTTCAAAGCGTTCCAACGCTTTCAAATGGTTTAAATTCTGCTCGAATCTGCAAATACGGATGTAGCGTCCTGCAAGAGGACGAACTTTCGTCGTAACGGATGGGTCTGAACACAGCATTTCCGTATAACTTTCCCAATTCTTACGGATAGTCAAAAAATATTCTTTGGATACTCCATTCAATTTGGGGTCTTTTGAATCGATACGGTGCAGCAGATTTTCGTATTTATTATTCAGTTGCTTTTCCAACCTCATACTGAAAATATCTACACATTCATAGCCTTGTCCGTCTATGTCTTTCATCATGCTCTGAGGACAAATGTCCTTACTGTCCTGTTTTTGCCTTGTTACCTTTGGAACAGCCTTTTCAGACGGCCCCGCCGCACCGACACAGGCGGCAGATGTCATTATTGCCAGCAACGGCAGAATGTAACGGATTTTGTGTTTCGACATATCAGTCTCCTATAAAAATTAAAAACGTTCCAATGCCTTCAAATGAAGTTTCGTCTGTTCAATGGCGCAAAGAGAATAAATCCTGTCCGCAGGTGTTTTCAAATCGGTCGTTACCGTTGGGTCGTCGCAAAGTTCTTCTTTGTAAGCCTCCCATTTCGAGCGGATGCTTGTAAAATACTGTTTTGTCATACCATGAAGTTTTTGGTCTTTGGTAGCGGCACGTCGAAATAAATCTTTGTACTTCATTTCCAGTTTGTTTTCAAGTTTCAGCAGAGTAATTTCTAAACAATCTTCATCCATTTGGTCAACAGGTTCGGGACAAAGATTCTTTTCCTGTTTCGGTTTAACGGCATTTGCAGCTTTTCCAGACGACCCTGCCGCACCGATACAGGTGGTAGATGTCATTATTGCCAGCAACGGCAGAATGTAACGGATTTTGTGTTTCGACATAATTTATCTCCTAAAAAAGGTATTGTGTAATTAATAGGGCAGTTTGAAAAGTTTTCAAACTGCCCTATCATGTTCAAACCGCTATCATGCGAACATTCAATCAATAGAAGCCTTCGCGTTCTTCACGGGTGCTGATGTAGATGTTTTTCACTTGGGTGTAGGCGGCGAGCATCATTTTGTGGGTTTCGCGGCCGATACCCGAAGTTTTGTAGCCGCCAAACGGTGCGCCTGCGGGCAAGCGGTTGTAGCAGTTCACCCAAACGCGACCGGTTTCCAGTGCATTGGAAACGCGCAGGCAGCGGTTGATGTCGGTACTCCACACCGCGCCGCCCAAGCCGTATTCGCTGTCGTTGGCCATTTTGATGACTTCTTCTTCGGTTTTGAATTTAATCACGGTGGCAACCGGGCCGAAGATTTCTTCTTGGGCAACGCGGGCGTTGTTGCTACCGGCTTCGATCAAGGTCGGTTCGACAAATTCGCCTTTGCCCAATTCGCCTTCGATTTTTTTACCGCCGGTAATGATGCGGCAGCCTTCCTGTTCACCGATTTTGACGTATTTCAAAATGGTCTCGAGTTGACCGGCATTGACTTGCGAACCCATTTGGGTGTCGTCTTCCCAAGGCAGGCCGACTTTGATTTTTTTGAATTCTTCAGCCAACGCATTGACGAATTTGTCGTAAATGCCTTCTTGTACAAAAATGCGCGAACCGGCGCAGCATACTTGGCCTTGGT
Organism: Neisseria sp. 27098_8_139; assembly: GCF_041433195.1. Taxonomy (NCBI): domain Bacteria; kingdom Pseudomonadati; phylum Pseudomonadota; class Betaproteobacteria; order Neisseriales; family Neisseriaceae; genus Neisseria; species Neisseria sp. 27098_8_139. Next base: position 205,172 of record NZ_JAPWBA010000003.1, on the reverse strand, counting down.
TGAACAAAATACCTTTTTGCGCGCCTTCGAGGGCTTTGTCGAAAGGCATATCGTCGAAGAAGATGTTGGCAGATTTGCCGCCCAATTCCAAAGTGGATGGAATCAGCAATTCGGCGGCGGCAATACCGACGCGGCGACCGATTTCGGTTGAGCCGGTAAAGGCCAGTTTGTTGAAGCCTTTGTGGTGCAGCATGTATTCGCCGGATTTAGAACCGCGGCCGGTAATCACGTTCAACACGCCTTTAGGCAGCAAGTGGTTGATTTTTTGAGCGAGGGACAACAAGCTCAATGAAGTGCTGGAAGAAGGGTGGATGACGATGGTACAACCTGCGGCCAATGCCGGAGCGATTTTCCATGCGGCCATCAAGAATGGGAAGTTCCAAGGAATGATTTGGCCGACCACGCCGATCGGTTCACGCAAAACGATGGACAGGTCTTCGGCATCAAGTTGGGTCGCAGTGCCTTCTTCGCCGCGGATCACGCTGGCGAAATAGCGGAAATGGTCGGAAGCCAGCGGGATGTCAGCGGCGCGGGTTTCGCGGATGGGTTTGCCGTTGTCCAAAGTTTCTTGCAGGGCAAACAATTCGGCGTTTTCATCAATCACGTCGGCGATTTTGTTCAAAATGGCCGCGCGTTCGGCAGTCGTGGTTTTACGCCATGTTTTGAACGCTTCTTGCGCGGCGGTGACGGCGGCATCAACATCGGCATCGGATGCGTCGGTAAATTTAGCCAGCAATTCGCCGTTGGCAGGATTGTATGAATCCAAAAGCGCGCCGGGTTTCGTCCACACGCCGTTAATCAAGAGGCCGTACTCTTTATCAAACACATTTAAATCTTTTGCCATGATGCTGTCTCCTTGGTTGTCTTCTTGAGGTTTCAGACGTATCTCCAACGTCGTCTGAAAATAGAATAGTATTTTTTCTCTTTCAGTTCAAGCACTAAAAATGATAACGTTCTCAAAATTCCAAATATGTAATTTTCTAAAATAGGAAATCCAATCCGATAAGGCTTGACCCTGTATGGAAATGAAGCGGATTTGTTAATGTATTTAAAGTTTTCAGATGACCTTTTTTACATGATACGTGTAAGAATTTTTCAGCGTCTTGGTGGGCATATTCCCAGGCAGGCAAAATGTTATGGTATAACATTTTATTCCTTATTTTTCAAAAAGATAGGGTGTTGACACAGCGAAATGAAGAGGAGTATTCTCATTTACAGGGGGGGTTACCTCCTACCCGACCTTTTACGGATTTCTGACGAATGCCAAGGAGAACACCATGAAGATGCAAGCAGTTGTTGTGAATCAAAATGTAGCAGGTGATGTAGAAGTTGTTGAACGCGAACTGCGTCCGCTGGAATACGGTGAGGCGTTGGTGGAAGTCGAGTATTGCGGCGTGTGCCACACCGACTTGCACGTTGCGGCAGGCGATTACGGCGACAAACCGGGTCGTGTGTTGGGACACGAAGGCATCGGTTTGGTTAAAGAAGTTGCCGACGGTGTGAAAAATCTGAAAGTTGGCGACCGTGTCAGCATTGCATGGCTGTTCCAAAGCTGCGGTTCTTGCGAATACTGTAATACCGGCCGCGAAACCTTGTGCCGCTCCGTATTGAACGCAGGCTACACCGCCGACGGCGGCATGGCGACCCACTGTATCGTCGATGCAGACTACGCTGTCAAAGTACCCGACGGTCTTGACCCTGCACAAGCTTCCAGTATCACCTGCGCCGGCGTAACCACTTACAAAGGCGTGAAAGTTTCCGGCGTGCGTCCGGGACAATGGATTGCCGTTTACGGCGCGGGCGGTTTGGGCAACTTGGGTGTCCAATACGCGAAAAAAGTATTCGGCGCACACGTTGTCGCCATCGACATCAACGATGAAAAACTGGCATTCGCTAAAGAAAGCGGCGCAGATTTAGTCATCAACGCCGCCAAAGAAGACGCAGCCAAAGTGATTCAGGAAAAAACCGGCGGTGCACACGCAGCCGTTGTCACCGCCGTATCCGCCGCCGCGTTCAATTCTGCCGTGGACTGCGTCCGTGCAGGCGGCCGCGTCGTTGCCATTGGTCTGCCGCCCGAATCTATGGACCTGTCCATCCCGCGTCTGGTCTTGGACGGCATCGAAGTGGTCGGCTCGTTGGTCGGTACCCGTAAAGATTTGGAAGAAGCATTCCAATTCGGCGCAGAAGGCTTGGTTGTGCCTAAAGTCCAGTTGCGTGCTTTGGATGAAGCGCCTGCCATCTTCCAAGAAATGCGCGAAGGTAAAATTACCGGCCGCATGGTGATTGATATGAACAAAGAGTGTAGCTGCATTCATCACTAATCAAATGATTCCGTGACAAAAGGCCGTCTGAACAATTTCAGACGGCCTTTTTTATTGGATTGAATAACTTAAAGCATAAAGCTACTTTCAAATACGCGGATTTCTTTGCTGACAGGATCGGTAAACTCTATTCTTTTGGCCAGAAGTTTTAAAGGTCTATCGTAGTCTTCATCACCGGCCGCCAATGGGGTAGGGTAAAGCGCATCGTTCATCAGCGGCATATTCAAACTCATCATATGCACGCGGAGCTGGTGTTTCTTTCCGGTATGCGGCGTGAGGCGGTAGAGGCTGAATGCACCGCGGTTTTCGATAAGCTCGATGGTCGTGTGGGCGTTGGGTTCGCCTTCCGTTTCCCGCGTGAGAAAGAATTTTTCGCCTCGTTCCATTCGTGACGAAATATCCAGCGGATAGTCCAAATCCGTCCGCGTCGGCGCCACCGCTTCATAGGTTTTTTGTACGGTTTTTTCTTGGAACATGGTCTGATAATCACGACGCGTGGCAGGGTTGAGCGAAAGCAGCATAACGCCTGCCGTATCTTTGTCCAAGCGATGAATCGGCGTAATGTCTTCAACATTCAAATGCTGCAATTCAGGCCGCAAACGCAGGCGCGTGAGCAGGGTTTCCCGCAAAAACCTGCCGCTGGGGATGACAGGCAGAAAATGCGGTTTGTCCACCACAATCAAATGCTCATCAATATGCAAAATCTTTTCTTCAAACGGAATACGCGGCTCGCTCTCACGGCTGGTTTCACGGTAATAAAACATCGTCTTGCCGGGTTCGAACAAGGTATTCTCATCAAACGGCACGCCATCCGCGCCCACCACAAAACCGCTGTTCAGCCGCCGTCGCCAGTTTTCTTCGCCGACAAAGGGAAAATGAGTGCATAAAAAATGCAGCAGCGGCAAGCCGTAAAACTGCTTTTCATGCGGCAAAACCAAGTAGCTGGGTTTGACACCGTCTAAAAGGGGGAGGGGATTGGTACGTTTTTTCATGCGGCGGATTGTACTCGGTTTTTAGGATTTTTTCAGACGGCCTTTTGATTGCTATTGACGCGATATTGCACTTTTTATCATGATTTTCGTTGTAGATGGAAATCTATCTTTTATAAAGGACAACCTGTTGTAGAGTAGGAAAACTGTATTTTCTCAGGAAGAATAGGAACGACATCTTTTCCGGATTTGATATTGCAAACAGATTAACTATTCAAGTTAAAGGTTGTTTGAAAATTTTGAGGATGGTTTTCAAACGACTTTAGTAGGAATAAATCAAGCATGAAAGGGGCGAGTATATTATCATAGCGGTTGTTTACACATTTCATATGTCGGATAAAACCAATGACCCAAGCAAGCAAAAAATCCAACAAATCCATTGAACCCAATATCGCTGACCTTGCCAACGGCTGGCTGAAATCCTACAAGCTCGATTACAGACTTGAACAAGCAAGTCTAAATACTGAAATCGACAAAGCCCTAGACGACTATTATTCCAAAAATGGCGGCATTGGCGGAAACCGTCCCGATGTGAAGCTATTGCTACAAAGTAGTAAAAACGGGCGTTACTACCCCGTACTTATCGAATATAAAGGTCATAAAGACAAACTGGAAAAACTCGATGCTGACGGTAATGTCGAAAACCGCAACGCTAAAAACGAGCCAATTTTCAAAAACATCAACGGCTATGCCGTAAACGGCGCGGTACATTACGCCAATGCCGTACTGCACCATACTAGTTACACTGATATCATCGCTGTCGGTATGACGGGCTACAAAGACGAGCAGGGAGAAATTCGTCATGAAATCGGCGTGTATTATGTGTCTAAAAACAATTTAGGCATAGGGCAGCGCGTCGGCGATTTTGACGACTTCTCATTTTTGGCGGCAGAACACTTTGAAGATTTCATCAGCCAAGTCGAAGAACTCTCGCTAACGCCCGAAGAATTGGACAAGCTCAAAGAAAAGCGTGAAAAAGAAATTGATGCCAGCCTGACCAAGCTCAACAACGACATCTACCAAAACGAAAAAGGCCTAGGCGAAAACGACCGTGTCTATCTCGTTGCTGCCGCCATCATCGCTACCATCGGCATACCCGGAAAAGTTGCGCCGCTGGAAAAATCCGACCTCAAATCATCAAACGAACGCGGCTGGCGCGACGGCGACATTCTTGTGCGTAAAATCGAGTCTTTCTTGGAAGAAAAAGCACTACCCAAAGAAAAGAAAGAGATGATTTTACGCACATTATCCAATACCCTTCTGACCGAAAACATCAACAAAGTTCACAGCGGCGAAACCCAATTAAAACGTGTCTTTACCAAAATTGTCGATGACTTGGGCATCTACTACAAAATCGGGCTGACTACCGATTTTACCGGTAAGCTCTTTAACGAAATGTACTCATGGCTGGGCTTTACTCAAGATAAGCTCAACGACGTGGTGCTGACCCCGTCTTATGTCGCCACATTACTTGCCAAACTTGCACGCGTTAATAAAGATTCCTATGTTTGGGACTTCGCCACAGGTTCAGCCGGGTTGTTGGTTGCTGCCATGAATGAAATGCTGATAGATGCTAAAAACAGCATAGATTCCCCACAAGAACTACGAGAAAAAGAAGCCCAAATCAAAGCTGAACAGCTTTTGGGTTTGGAGTTGCTTTCCAGCGTCTATATGCTTGCCATTTTGAATATGATTCTGATGGGCGACGGCAGCTCCAATATCTTAAACAAAGACTCACTGACCGATTTTGACGGCAAATACGGCTTCGGTAAAACCGACCATAAATTCCCCGCTGATGCCTTTATCCTTAATCCTCCGTATTCTGCCAACGGCAACGGCATGAACTTTGTTGAACGTGCATTGAACATGATGGAAAAAGGCTACGCCGCCATCATTATTCAAAATTCCGCAGGTTCAGGAAAAGCCCGAGAAATTAACAGGCGGATTCTGCAAAACAATACTCTGCTTGCTAGCATAAAAATGCCTCTTGATTTATTTATTGGTAAATCCAGCGTGCAAACCAATATTTATGTTTTCAAAGTAGGCGAACCGCATGAGAAAGACGAAACTGTTAAATTTATCGATTTTTCAAATGACGGTTATACCCGTACCAACCGCAAAAAAGCCAGCAATAATCTCAAAGATACTGGCAATGCACGAGGTCGTTATGCGGAATTGGTAAATTTAGTCCGCTTCGGTAAGAAGAAACTCAATATTTTCAGCGAGAAAGAGTATTACGAAGGCACGATCAATCCGAAAAATGGAGCGGACTGGAACCAATCTGCTCCAATTGACACAAAGCCGACGCTTGATGATTTCAAAAAAACCGTCAGTGACTATCTCGCCTGGGAAGTTTCCAATCTGTTAAAACGCCAAAATAAGGAAGATGATACTCTGGGAAAGTAGATATCCACTTGACTGAGATGCTGAATGAAGTTGAGTGGGGAGAGTTTAAACTAGGAGATTTATTTGAAATCAATCCGACAAAATATTATCGGCTGAGTAATGAAGAAATTATTTCAGTAAATGGTACTGTACCTTTGGTTTCAAATTCTTCCGTGGATAATGGAGTAATGGGATTTTCCAAGCTGCCGGCAAATAATATAGGAAATACGATAACTTGTTCTGATACAACGATTGGTGCGGATACAATGTTTTATCAAGAGAAGGCCTTTATCGGTTATTCGCATATTCAACATTTTGTCCCCAAGCCTATAATGGCAAGATTCAACAGGGCAATTGCACATATAATCATTACGGCAAGCAGAATTGCGACAACCAAAAAATATGATTACGGAGTGAAATTTAACAGAAAGGAGATGCGTTCTACAAAAGTTCATCTTCCCATCAAAAATGGTCAAATAAATCTTGACTTTATTGAAAATTTCGTGGCCGAGCTGGAAGCTCGGCGTTCCGCCGAGCTGGAAGCTCGGCGTTCCGCCGAGCTGGAAGCCTACCTTTCAGCCGCAGGGCTGAAAGACTACACGCTGACGACGGAAGAAGAGCGAGCATTAGCAGCGTTGGAAAATAGAGAAATCACGTTCATCGAATATAAGGTTGTGGATTTATTTACGGTGAAAAATACAAACAATATCCTTTCTCGCGATGTAACACCAAACAGTGGTAATACGCCTTATTTGTCAGCAAGCCGAGAAAATAACGCAGTTAGCTCTTATATTTCCCACAGAGAAAATCTGATAGATAAGGGTAACTGTATTTTTATTGGTGGAAAGACATTTGTTGTTACCTATCAGGCAGAAGATTTTTATTCTAACGACAGTCATAATTTATGTTTATATTTGAAGGAAAAGGAAGAAGCCAGCAAGCTAAATCAATTGTGCATCATTTCCTGTATTGAACGGAATTTAGGTCATAAATATTCTTGGGGAGACAGTATCAGCAATAAGAAAATTCAAACAGATACTGTTTTCCTGCCATCTAAAAACGGCAAGCCCGACTATGGCTATATGCAAACCCTGATTTCCGCCGTACAAAAACAAGTCATCAAAGATGTGGTGCACTATGCCGATGAAAAAATCGCCGCCACCAAAACGGTAACAGCAAGGTAAACCTGTTTAAAACCGAAGGCCGTCTGAATGCGAAAACCGATTTTCAGACGGCCTTTTGATTTGTTCCCAACCTCACAAACCCTTAAAAATCAGCTATAATGCCCAACTATTTGATTTTCGCTTATCCCATATTGAAATGGCACAAAAAATTCAATCTGTAAAAGGTATGAACGACCTTTTACCTGTCGAACAAAAAGATTTCAAACTGACGGCTGCGTTTTGGCAGGCGTTTGAAGATACGGTCGGCCGTTGGACACGCGCTTACGGTTATCAGCAAATCCGCACGCCGATTGTCGAGCAAACCGGTTTGTTTGTCCGTTCCATCGGCGAAGAAACCGATGTGGTCGGTAAGGAAATGTACACCTTCTCCGATTCAAACGATTCTTTGAGTTTGAGCTTGCGTCCTGAAGGTACGGCTTCTTGTCTGCGTGCGGTGGTCGAACACAACCTTCTGTACAACAGCCCGCAAAAGCTGTGGTATATGGGGCCGATGTTCCGCCGCGAGCGTCCGCAAAAAGGCCGTTATCGTCAGTTCCATCAGGTTGGTATCGAGGCTTTGGGTTTTGAAGGGCCGGATATTGATGCGGAAATCATCGCGATGTCTGCCGATTTGTGGGAAAAATTGGGTATTCGCGAATACTTGACTTTGGAAATCAACAGTTTGGGCAACCGTGAGGAACGCGCGGCACACCGTGCGGCATTGGTTGAATATTTGACCCGCTATGAGGCGCAACTGGATGAAGACAGCAAACGCCGTCTGAAAACCAATCCTTTGCGCGTTTTGGATACGAAAAATCCTGATTTGCAGGAAATCTGCAACGCGGCGCCGCGTCTGGTGGATTATTTGGGCGAGGCTTCGCAAAACCACTATGCACGCTTCAAGGCGATGTTGGACGGTTTGGGTATTCAATATATTGAAAATCCGCGCTTGGTCCGTGGTTTGGATTACTACAATCAGACGGTTTTTGAGTGGACGACCGACAAACTCGGCGCGCAGGCGACTGTGTGCGGTGGCGGCCGTTACGATGGTTTGATTGAAGAGCTTGGCGGTAAGCCTGCGCCGTCTATCGGCTTTGCGATGGGTATTGAGCGCCTGCTGCTTTTGGTGAGCGAATACGGCTCGCTGGAAGTGAACGCTGCGCCTGATGTCTATGCAATGCACCAAGGCGAAGGTGCGGATTTGCAGGTGATGAAATACGCGCAAGCCTTGCGCGCTCAAGGTTTCAATGTGATGCAGCATTCCGGCTATCAGAGCCTGAAAGCGCAAATGAAAAAAGCAGACAACAGTGGCGCACGCTTTGCCCTGATTGTGGCTCAGGATGAGCTGGCAAACGGTACGGTTACCCTGAAAGATATGCAGGGCAAACACGAACAACAAACCGTTGCCGCCGCTGATTTGACAGACACTTTACAACAATGGAAGAACGCATAAATGGCAGCCCATTTGGAAGAACAACAAGAGTTAGACAACTTTAAATATTTTTGGAAAAGCATCGGCCGTTGGATTTTTACCTTGCTGATCGTGGCGTCTTTGGGGTATTTGGGTTACACCATTTACCAAGGCCAAAAAGCTTCAAAAGATCAGGAAGCTGCCGCCGTATTGGCGCAAATGGTGGAAAAGGCACAGCAAAAAACCGACCAAAAAGCCATCAACGCCGATTTGGCCGAATTGCAAAAAAACTATCCTGATTCTATTTCGACAGCCCAAGCCACTTTGATGGTAGCGGCAACCGAGTTTGATGCCGGCCGTTATGATGTGGCGGAAGGTCATTTGAATTGGGTGCTGAAAAATCAAAACGCACCGCTGGTTCAAGCTTTGGCAGCGCAGCGTTTGGGCGTTACCCTATTGCAGCAAAAAAAATACGATGCCGCCATCAATGCCCTGAATACTCAGGTTGAGGCTGATTTCGAGCCTTTGATGTTGGAAACCAAAGGCGATGTTTACGTTGCTCAAAATAAAACCAAAGAAGCCGTACAAAGTTACGAAGCTGCTTTGAGCAAAATGCCGCAAACCGCAGTAGGCCGCGAATTGCTGCAAATGAAAATCGACAGCTTGAAATAAGTTTGTTTGAAATCAAGGCCGTCTGAAGTTGCAATGACTTTTCAGACGGCCTACACTTATCCTTATCAACCGTGTTTTTAAAACACCTGCTTGTGTTCCGCTCCCGTTTTTAGGCGGCACTTGACACAGAAAGACTCAATTATGAAACCAACCATCGCGCTTGTCGGCCGCCCCAATGTTGGCAAATCTACTTTATTCAACCGTTTGACACGCACCAAAGACGCGCTTGTGCATGACTTGCCCGGCCTGACGCGTGACCGCCATTACGGTCATGGCAAAGTCGGCAGCAAACCTTATTTGGTCATCGATACCGGCGGTTTTGAGCCGGTTGTGGACAGCGGTATTTTGCACGAAATGGCAAAACAAACCTTGCAGGCTGTCGATGAAGCCGATGCGGTTGTGTTTTTGGTGGACGGTCGTACCGGTTTGACGCCGCAAGATAAAATTATTGCCGACCGTTTGCGCCAAAGTCCGCGTCCTGTTTATTTGGCTGTGAATAAAGGCGAGGGTGGCAATAGGGTCGTGCTTGCCGCCGAGTTCTACGAACTTGCCCTGGGCGACCCTTATGTTATTTCAGGTGCGCACGGCGATGGCGTATATTATCTGATTGAAGATATTTTGGAAACCTTCCCTGAGCCTGAAAAAGAAGAGGAAGAAGCCAAACATCCTGTTTTTGCCGTTATCGGCCGTCCGAATGTCGGTAAATCGACCTTGGTAAACGCCATTCTCGGCGAAGAGCGCGTGATTGCCTTCGATATGGCAGGCACGACGCGCGACAGTATCCATATTGATTTTGAACGTGAAGGCAAACCGTTTACCATCATCGATACCGCAGGTGTACGCCGTCGCGGCAAAGTGGATGAAGCGGTGGAAAAGTTCTCCGTTATCAAAGCCATGCAGGCGGTTGAAGCGGCAAACGTTGCTGTCTTGGTATTGGACGCTCAACAAGATATCGCCGACCAAGATGCGACGATTGCAGGTTTTGCTTTGGAAGCAGGCCGTGCTTTGGTGGTGGCGGTCAATAAATGGGACGGTATCAGCGAAGAGCGCCGCGAGCAAGTGAAACGCGATATCAACCGCAAACTGTATTTCCTTGATTTTGCTAAGTTTCACTTTATTTCTGCGTTGAAAGAGCGCGGTATAGACGGTTTGTTTGAAAGCATTCAGGCTGCCTATAATGCGGCGATGATTAAGATGCCGACGCCGAAAATTACACGCGTATTGCAAAGCGCGATTGAGCGTCAACAGCCGCCGCGTGCTGGTTTGGTGCGTCCGAAAATGCGTTATGCCCACCAAGGCGGCATGAATCCGCCGGTGATTGTGGTTCACGGTAATTCGCTGCACGCGATTTCAGACAGCTACACACGCTATCTGACCCAAACATTCCGCAAAGCCTTCAATCTGCAAGGTACGCCGCTCAGAATTCAATACAATGTTTCGGAAAACCCGTATGAAAATGCGGAAGACAAACCGAAGAAAAAACCGCTGCGCCGTGTCAGCTTGAGCAACCGTATTGAGAAACGCGAAGGCCGCAAGGAAGAGAAAAACCGCTTCAAGAAGAAAACCAAAGTCAGCGTGAAAAAACAATTTAGCAAATAAGCACAAAGGCCGTCTGAACAATTTCAGACGGCCTTTTTATAATGAAAAACAGCTTGTTAGAGCTTTATGGCATATTTTCGATAGGGCTTGCCGAATTTAAAAAAAACATTAAATTTGGATTTGGGATTGTTGTGAATATGGAAATGAAACAGTCGGTTTGACGGGAAGTTCCCTTATTACTGGATTCCTAAACGGTGTGATAGAAAAAAATAGTTGGTAATTTATCCTATTCGGGGCTACAATCCCATCAAACGCCGATTTTGGCGTCTTTACAATCATAATAATGGAGCTCAAGAATATGACAGCTAAAGGACAAATGTTACAAGATCCTTTTTTGAATGCGTTGCGTAAAGAGCACGTTCCGGTTTCAATCTACTTGGTAAACGGCATCAAGCTGCAAGGTCAAGTGGAATCATTCGACCAGTACGTTGTTCTGCTGCGTAATACTTCCGTGACTCAAATGGTTTACAAACACGCTATCTCAACAATCGTTCCTGCACGCGCAGTCAGCCTGCAACACGAAAACAAACAACCTCAAGCTGCTGCCGCAGCTGCTCCAGTTCAAGTTGAGACTGTGCAACAACCTGCCGAATAAATGATGTAACGCATTCCTGTTTTTCAATACCTTACCGCTTTCGCGGTAGGGTATTTTTATTTTCAGACGACCTTTATCATGCTGCTTGAAAACATTCTTCCCTTTGCACACTCCCTGTTACGACAAGCCTTAAAATTAGGTGGCCGCGCTTTGGATGCGACGGCCGGAAACGGGCATGATACTTTGCTGTTGGCACAGTTGGTTGGCGAGACGGGTAGGGTATGGGCGTTTGATGTGCAATCTAAAGCATTAATGCAGACCCAAGGCCGTCTGAAAGAAAACGGCGTAGATGGTCGGGTAGCCCTGATACATGACGGCCATGAAAACCTTTTATCTTATATCGACGAGCCTTTAGATGCCGCAGTATTTAATTTCGGTTGGCTGCCGGGTGGCGATAAAAGCTGTACAACTGAAGCGGCAAGCAGTATCCGTGCGCTGACGGATACTTTGGGTTTGTTGAAAGAGGGCGGGCTTGCCGTGGCGGTATTGTATCCGGGACATGAAGCCGGCCGAATAGAGGCTGAAGCGATTGTGCAATGGGCGGAAACTTTGCCGCAGGAAGCTTTTGCCGTGTTACGCTATGGCTTTGTCAACCGCCGTAATGCGCCGCCCTATCTGCTGGCAATTGAAAAGTTGCGTCAGAAATAGATGTTTGCGGTAAAATAGCTGCTTTGTTTTTCAACTCTCAACATAAGAAACTGCCATGCAATATCTGTTTGTAAAATACAGCCATCAGATTTTCGTTGCCATCACCATCCTGTTGTTCAACATTCGTTTTTTCCTGCTCTGGCGTCATCCTGAGAAGCCGTTGGCAGGCATTTGGAAAGCCATGCCGCATTTGAACGACACCATGTTGCTGTTTACCGGCTTGTGGCTGATGAAGATTACCCATTTTTCGCCGTTCAATGCGCCGTGGCTCGGCATGAAAATCCTGCTGTTGCTGGTTTATATTGTGTTGGGCATGATTATGATGCGTTCGCGTCCGCGTTCGCCGAAATTCTATATTGTCTACGTTTTGTCCATGTCGTGTGTTGCCACGATTGTTTTCCTAGCCAAAACCAAAACGCTGCCGTTTTAAAAGAGGCCGTCTGAAATGTATCCGCATTTTGCCGTTATCGCTTTGGGCAGCAATCTTGCCAATCCGGCCGAACAGGTTCGCGCTGCTTTGGCCGAATTGGCCGCGCATCCGCATATCCGGCTCGAAAAGGCTTCTTCCCTGTATCTGACTGCGCCGGTCGGCTATGATGATCAGCCTGATTTTGTGAACGCCGTGTGTGCTGTGAGAACTTCATTGGACGGCGTAGCGCTGTTGGCAGAGTTAAACCGCATCGAGGCCGAATTTGGGCGCGAACGTACCTTCCGTAATGCGCCGCGCGCCTTGGATTTGGACATTATCGATTTTGACGGTATTCGTAGCGATGACCCGCATCTGACCTTGCCGCATCCGCGCGCGCATGAACGTAGTTTCGTTATGTTGCCGTTGGCTGAAATCCTTCCGGATTTCGAGTTGGGCGAGCATGGCCGTGCGGCTGATTTGGCTCAGGCTTTGGGCGGGCAGGGTATTCGCCTGCTGAAAGAATAAAGGCCGTCTGAAAAACGGACGAAAACAAGAAAGGGCGTGTTGGACACGCCTTTTTTGCTATAAAATATTGTTGGGAAACACATTACAAAGAGTTACTATGAATCCTCGTTATATTGTTGTCGAAGGCGCCATCGGTAGCGGCAAGACCGCTTTGAGCCGCCGCTTGGCAGAGCATTTCAGCGCGTTGCTGTTGTCGGAGAACCCGGATCACAATCCGTTTCTCATGAAGTTTTATAGCAATGTTTCCAATAATGGCTTGGCTGCCGAACTTTTCTTCCTGACGCGCCGCGCTGAAAGCGTGAATATTATTGAAGAACAATGCGCGCAAGGCGGAATGGTTGTGGCTGATTTTCTGCCGGAAAAAGACCGTATTTTTACGCCTATCGTTTTGAATGATGACGAGCAGCAGCTTTTTGCCGATATGAAGCAACGCATTCTGCCGCAATACGCGGAACCTGATGTGGTGATTTATCTGCAAACCGCCGTCGAAAACAACCGCAAACGCCTGCAAAAACGTCACGAAGGCATTATCAGCTTGTTTCCCGAAGGCTATTTGGGACGGGTGCATGACGAATACAGCCATTTCTTCCATTTGTATCAAAGCGCACCTTTGCTGACCGTCAATGCCGATGAGTTGGATTTGGCTGGCAATGACGACCACTTCCAGCTTTTGTTGCGCGCATTGGAAGATTTTCAAGGTACGCGCAGTTATTTGAATTTAAGCGAAAAATAAACGCAGGCTAGGTTTAGGCCGTCTGAAAGGAATAATATGTCAAAATATCAATTCACACTCCCATCTTCTTCCGGCAGCGATTTTAACTCCGCCGAACATTTGCCGTTGGTTGTCTATTTTTATCCTAAAGACAGCACGCCCGGCTGTACCACCGAAGGCTTAGATTTCAATGCTCGATTGGAGCAATTCAAAGCATTGGGCTATACCGTTGTCGGCATTTCGCGCGACGGTGTCAAATCGCATCAGAATTTTTGCGCCAAACAAGGCTTCCAGTTTGAACTGTTGAGCGACAAAGAAGAAACCGTCTGCAAACTGTTTGACGTGATCAAGCTGAAAAAGCTTTACGGCAAAGAATCCCTCGGCATCGAGCGCAGCACATTTGTGCTGGACGAAAACGGCGAAATCGCCCATGAGTGGCGCAAAGTCAAAGTGGCCGGACACGCGCAGGAAGTGCTGGATACAATCTCTCAAGCTTCTTAATAGAACCTTGAAAACCTAAGGCCGTCTGAACGGATGTAAAGTCATGCCGTTCAGACGGCCTTTCAATACAGTTTGATGAATATGGACGATTTAATAGACAAGCTGCTTGAATCCCTTTGGCTGCAAGACAGGCTCAGCCACAATACGCTGCAAAGTTACCGCCGTGATTTGGTTAAAGTTGCGGCGCGTTTGGCCGAGGACGGGCAGGATTGGTTGAGTGCCGATGAATTTGCCCTGTCTGATGCCGTGTATGCGGAGGGGGAAAAAAGCACGTCCCAAGCACGGGCCTTGTCGGCTTGCAAGCGCATGTACGGCTGGCTGGAAGAAACGGGCCAAAGAGCAGACAATCCCACCCGTTTTCTCAAAGCGCCGAAATCGGAACGCAAACTGCCCATGCTGATTACCGAAGCCCAAATCGATGCGCTGCTGGCTGCGCCGGATGTGGAAACGCCGCACGGACTGCGCGACAAAGCCTTGCTCGAAGTCATGTATGCAACAGGCTTGCGCGTGACCGAAGCCGTCAAATTGACGCTCAGCGATATCGATTTACATCGCGGCAGTATCCGTACCATAGGCAAGGGAGACAAATTGCGTCTGGTTCCATTGGGACAGGAGGCGGCATATTGGGTAGAACGCTATTGCAACGAATCACGCCCGTTGTTGCTGAAAAACAAAATCTGCGACGAAGTGTTTGTCAGCCAAAAACGCAGCGGCATCAGCCGTCAGCTTGCATGGATGATAGTCAAAGAATATGCCGAAGCGGCCGGTATTGCTTCGCTCAGCCCGCACGGTTTGCGCCATGCTTTTGCCACGCATTTGGTCAATCACGGCGTCGATTTGCGCTCAGTCCAGATGATGTTGGGACATTCCGATATCAACACCACGCAGATTTATACCCATGTTGCCAATATCCGTTTGAAAAACATGGTCGATGAACACCATTCCCGTTCATAAATAAAGGCGGCATCTCGAAGATGCCGCTTTTTGTTATTAAGGCCGTCTGAAAGCTTATCAAACTTCAGAATTATAAAATATCAATCAAAATATAAAATTTCATAGAAAAATTTCAAAGTAAAAGGGCTGTGTCAATATTGCAATGCAAACCGTTTTTATTTATATTTACGTTTAAGAATAAATCCTACTCTCAATTACAGAGGGTAACAAAATAATTGGAGCACATCATGTTCGTATGCATCTGCAATGCCATTACTGACCACGACATCAAAGAGACCATCGCCGCCGGTGCAACCACCATGAGCGATTTGCAGGCTCAATTAGGTGTAGCGACTTGTTGCGGTTGTTGCGGCGAATTGGCAGCGTCATTTTTGACTGCAAGCAGTGCCCAAAATACCGTGACTGCCGGAATCAACGTTCAGTCTTAATTTTAGAATATACACAAAGGCCGTCTGAAGGCGTGACAGAAATCCTTGATTTCGTTTCGCGCCTGTTCAGACGGCCTTTGTCATGCCTGTATGGTTTGGAGGCATTTTGCTATACAATGGCCGCTTTTGTCCCTCCGAGAGTAACCGCCATGAAACTGACCTTGATGTTTCGGGAATATTGCAGCCTGTGCCACAAAATGCGCGAACAATTAAAGCCTTATCAGGAGCAGTTTGGATTTGAGCTGGATATTGTCGATGTTGATGAAGATCCGGTTTTAGAAGAAAAGTACAATGAGCTGGTGCCTGTTTTGCTGGATGGCGATACCGAAATCTGCCATTGGTTTTTGGACGAAGAAAAACTGAAAGCGCATTTGAGCGCGTAACAAACCGTTGACCATATTGTCTTTCAGACGGCCTTTGGCTGTTTATGCCGTCTGAACATTGATTTTATTATGACTGAAAAACTTTCTCCCGATGCGCTGATTGAAGCGGCGCTGTTGACGCAAATCGAACCCCTAAACGAAAAAGCCATGCGCGAATTGTGCGTGCCGCCGTTGTCGCAAGACAAGCTGATTGACGTATTGGCGCAACTGAAGGCCCGTTGGCAGGGCAGGGCTTTGCAACTGGTGCATACCCATGAGGGCTGGCGCTTCCAAATCGCCCAAGCCGCATTTGAACGACTGGGCAGCCTGCAAGAGCAGCGCGCGCCGCGTTATTCCCGCGCCGTGATGGAAACGCTGGCGATTATTGCCTATCAGCAACCGGTAACGCGTGGCGATATCGAAGGCATACGCGGCGTGGCGGTGTCGCAAAATGTCATGCAAACCTTGCAGGATAGAGGCTGGATTGAAGTCATCGGCCACCGTGATTCTGTCGGCCGTCCGGCTTTGTGGGCGACAACGGCAACATTCTTAAGCGATTTGCGTTTGGAAAGTTTGGAAGAATTGCCGCCGCTGACTGAATTGGGCGAGCTGGTGTTGCCTGATTTGATGGAAACGCCGCCGACAGGCGATGAGGAGGCTGAAGAAGCAGTTGAATCAGGAAGCAGACTGATTAACTGATTTGAATGTAAAGGCCGTCTGAAACAATCGTGTTTCAGACGGCCTTTATTGTTGTATAACATCATGATGTTATGTGGGGCGTATGGATTTCGGCTGTGGCCATTGTGTTGCTGGGTGCCGGCGGTTTGCCTATCTTGCAAACCATGACTCTGATTGCGTCTCTGCCGTTTGCTGTGTTGATGATTTTTATGATGGTTTCTTTGTGGAAAGCCCTGAACAACGATGCCAAATGTTTTGCAACCGCCGTCAATCCGGGCAGTATTTTCTGGTCGGGCGATCATTGGAGGGAACGCCTTGGCCAAATGATGAATCAGACGCAGGAAGTCGATATCATCAAATTTATGAAAAATACGGCGCTTCCGGCAATGCAGGAATTGAAAGACGAATTGACCGAAAAATACAATATGGACGTAGAAATCCGTTGCCTGTTGCAACAGGATGAGACGTCGGTGGAGCTGGTGGTACATAAAGGGACGGTAAGGGATTTTGTCTATGGGATTAAATCCGTAAAGCAGGAAATTACCGACCAGTTGATTCGTGAAGACAGCCTACCTCATTTCAAATATGCGGCAGCGTTCATACCGTTGACGTATTTCTCGGATGGGCGCGATGGATACGATGTGCAATATATGACGCAAAAAGAATTGATTGCCGATATGCTCAAGCAGTATGAGCGTTATCTGAACCTGCTTGCCGGAGTGGGGCAGGAATTGATGGGGCATGAACAAGTAGAGCTGGCAGAGTAAAATAAATTTAGGCCGTCTGAACATGTGGCAATATCCAGACGGCCTTTTTATTGCCTGCTTAAAAAATAATTTGTTTAAAATAAATATCTTAGATAAATTATAAGAAAAATCTGATTCAAACTATAAAAAATCTTAGTTATAATCAGCTTATCTAAAGCTATTCCGCATAGGTGCGGATAATTTACTAAGGAATACTACAATGCTGTTGGCACTTTCTTTGCGTGATTTTGTCATTGTTGAAAACCTGAATCTTGATTTTCAAAACGGCTTTACCGTATTGACGGGCGAGACCGGTGCAGGCAAATCGATTACTCTGGATGCGATTGGCCTATTGTTGGGCGATAAGGCCGATTACAGCCAAGTGCGCAGCGGCGCCAAAGAAGCGCAGTTGTCGGCTTTGTTCGACATCAGCGGTTTGCCCGAACTGAAAGCGCAGCTGCAGGAGCAAGGCCTTTTGGAAGAAGATGCGGAAGAGCTCAGCATCCGCCGTATTATCGATGCCAAGGGTAAAAGCCGCAGTTATATCAATAATCAGGCTGCAACATTGGCGCAACTGAAAGCCATCGGCGAGCAGTTAATCGATATTCACGGCCAAAATGCCCATCACTCATTGAATCAAGAGTCCGCACAGCGTGAGCTGTTGGATGCGTTTGCCGGCAGCAAAGAGCAGGCAGAAACAGTCAAGCAGCTTTATCAGAATTGGGTCAATGCGAAAAAGGCATTACAAGAAGCGCAAGAGCAGGCAGAAACCATGGCCATCGAACGCGAGCGTTTGGAATGGCAGTTCAATGAATTGAACCAATTGGAGCTTAAACCCAATGAATGGGAAACCTTAAGCCAAAGCCACGACAACCTGGTGCATTCGGCCGAGTTGCTGCAAACCGCCGAACAAGTAGGCGACAGTATAGACGGGGACAACGGCATCCAACGTCAAATCTACCAATGCCAAAAACTGCTGGGCAATCTGCAAAACATTGAACCGCGCTTTGCCGAGAGCTTGAATATGTTGGCAAGTATTGAAGCTGAGTTGGGGGAAATCAGTGCCAATATGCGCGATGTGGCCGGTCGCAGCGATATCGATCCTAATGAATTGGCCGTACAAGAAAGCCGTATGGGCGAATTGATGAGCATGGCGCGCAAATACCGCATTGAGCCGGAAGAGTTGCCGCAAAAGTTGGCAGAAATCGACGAGCGCCTGCAAAACCTGCAAGCGGCTGCCGATTTGGAAGTCTTAGAAAATACAGTCGCACGCAATCTTGCCGAATACCACGAAGCCGCGCATATTCTCTCCGCCATGCGCCATCAGGCTGCTGGCCGTTTGGGCGAAGAGACCACCGAGCATATGCAGCATTTGGCCATGAAAGGCGCACGTTTTGACATCGTCTTGTTGCCGTCTTCGCCGACCGCACATGGTCTGGAGCAGGTGCAATTCCAAGTGGCGGCGAATAAAGGCAATCCGTCCCGTCCTTTGAATAAAGTGGCTTCCGGCGGCGAATTGGCGCGTATCAGCTTGGCTTTGCAAGTGGTTGCCAGCCAATACACGCAAGTGCCGACATTAATTTTTGACGAAGTGGATACCGGTATTGGTGGCGGCGTTGCTGAAATGGTCGGTAAAGCTTTGCGTGCCTTAGGTAAAAAACATCAAGTCTTGGCGGTAACCCATCTTCCTCAAGTCGCCTCTTGCGGTGAAAACCATTGGCAGGTGCGCAAGCATAGCGAAGGCGAACAAACCGTCAGCGAAATCAGCGTCTTGAACCATCATCAGCGCATTGAGGAAATCGCGCGTATGCTGGGTGGCGAAATCATTACCGATACCACACGCAGCCATGCCGCCGAACTCTTGCATTTGGCAGCTGCCTAAAAGCCTCAAGGCCGTCTGAAAATAGAATTCAGACGGCCTTTTCTATATTTTGCCACCTTTTCAGGCAGGCAGAATACAAGGTATGATTATATTGTCTGTTTACAAGGAAATTTTGATGAAAGTCCTGTTTATCGCCGATCCGATGGCAAGTTTTAAAACCTATAAAGACACTACTTACGCCATGATGCGTGAAATGGCAAAGCGCGGTTGGCAGCTTTTTCATACCTTGAGCGGAGAATTGTCCGTCCGTGAAGGCTTGGTGGTGGCTCAGGCAGCGGCATTTGAGTTTGTCGGCGCGAAGAACGATGACGATCATGAATGGTTTAAAGCAGAGGCAAAAGTTCAGACGGCCTTAAAAGATTTCGATGCGGTCATTATGCGCACTGATCCGCCGTTTGATATGCAATATCTGTATGCGACCCAGTTTTTGACGTTGGCACAGCAGCAGGGCGCAAAAGTATTTAATAGCGGGCAGGCAATGCGCGATTTCAATGAGAAATTGGCGATTTTGAACTTCAGCCAGTTTACCGCGCCGACTTTGGTTACCACACGTTCCGCCGATGTCCGTGCCTTTTTGAAAGAACACGGCGACATCATCATCAAACCTTTGGACGGCATGGGTGGTATGGGCATTTTCCGCCTGACCGAATCCGATCCCAATATCGGCAGTATTTTGGAAACCCTGATGCAGCTTGATTCACGCACCATCATGGCGCAACGTTATATTCCTGAAATCGTACATGGCGACAAGCGCATTCTGATTATCGGCGGGGAAGTTGTTCCGTATGCTTTGGCGCGCATTCCGCAAAATGGCGAAACACGCGGCAACTTGGCTGCCGGTGGCCGCGGCGTGGCGCAGGAGTTGAGCGAGCGCGACCGTGAGATTGCAGAAACCCTTGCGCCTGAATTGAAGCACCGCGGTATTTTGCTTGCTGGTTTGGATGTCATCGGCAGCAACCTGACCGAAGTCAACGTAACCAGCCCGACCGGCTTCCAAGAAATCATGAAGCAAAAAGATTTCGACGTTGCCGCCATGTTCGCAGATGTCGTGGCATCTTGGGCAAAACAATAAATCCAAAGGCCGTCTGAAAATTGATCCGACCGTTTTTTTCAGACGGCCTTTTTATGTTGAGTATATGATGAAACCATCTTCCTACGCTTCCGAGAAAAAAGGAAAAAACGGTATCAAGCGCATTATCAATGCGTTTGGTTATTCCAAAGACGGACTGGCTGCCGCGTATCGTTATGAAAGCGCATTTCGCCAAGTTTTTTGGCTGAACCTGATTTTAATTGTCTTGGCTTTGTTCCTTGATTTCGGCCCGGTCACCAAAATGGTGCTTGTTGTCGCATCGTTTATTTCACTGATTACCGAATTGTTTAATACCGCCATCGAGGCAGCTGTTGACCATACCTCTACTGAAAAACACGAGCTGGCCAAGCGTGCCAAAGATGCCGGTTCGGCCGCGCAACTGATGGCTTTGTTAATGTTATTTATTGTTTGGATTGTTGCATTAACTGCTTAGAAATGTGGTAATATGGTAATTCATTAGGATTAGATAGTATTACTTAATCTATATCAAAGTTTTCAGACGGCCTTCGGTTGTAAGATGAAGGCTGTATATCCCAGCCATTTGGCAAACATAAGGAGCAAAACATGAAAAAATTAATGGCAACCCTGATTCTGGCAGGCTTGGCAACTTCCGTATCTGCAGCCGGTATCCATATTGAAGACGGTTGGGCACGTTCTACCGTTGAAGGTATGAAAATGGGTGGCGCATTCATGAAAATCCAAAACGATGAAGCCAAACAAGACTTCTTGGTAGGAGGCAGCAGCCCTGTTGCAGAACGCATTGAAGTACACACTCACGTGAACGACAACGGCGTTATGCGCATGCGCGAAGTTAAAGGCGGCATCCCGCTGGAAGCAAAAGGCGTAACCGAACTGAAACCAGGCAGCTACCACGTTATGTTCATGGGTCTGAAAAAACCGCTGAAAGAAGGCGAAAAAGTACCTGTTACCCTGAAATTCAAAAATGCCAAACCTCAAACCGTACAACTGGAAGTGAAAACCGCACCGCAATCCGGCATGGATCACGGTCACGGTCATGGTCACGGTGGCGCGCATCAACACTAATTGCTTGAATTTTCATATAAAGGCCGTCTGAAAGTCATTAGGCTTTCAGACGGCCTTTTCTGTCGTTAAATCAAAATGTGCTAAAATCACGCTTTAAAAAATGCATTTGAAACCCACATTCCCCTCATGAATACTACTAACACACCAACAAACATCATCGTCGGCCTCTCCGGCGGCGTCGATTCATCTGTTACCGCGGC
This sequence comes from Neisseria sp. 27098_8_139, assembly GCF_041433195.1. Taxonomy (NCBI): domain Bacteria; kingdom Pseudomonadati; phylum Pseudomonadota; class Betaproteobacteria; order Neisseriales; family Neisseriaceae; genus Neisseria; species Neisseria sp. 27098_8_139. The sequence continues at coordinate 183,858 of NZ_JAPWBA010000003.1, read as the reverse complement.
CCTGCTCAAACAGCAAGGCCATCAAATCAGCGGCGTGTTCATGCAGAACTGGGAAGATGACGACAACGACGAATATTGCAGCATCAAACAAGACTCCTTTGATGCCATTGCCGTTGCCGATATCATCGGTATCGATATCGACATCGTCAATTTTGCCGCGCAATATAAAGACAATGTATTTGCCTATTTCCTCAAAGAATACAGCGCAGGCCGCACGCCAAACCCGGACGTCTTGTGCAATGCCGAAATCAAATTCAAATGCTTTTTGGATTATGCCATTGAGCAGGGCGCCGATACCATTGCCACCGGACACTATGCCCGCAAAGAAGTTCGCAACGGCGTGCATTACCTGCTCAAAGGCTTGGATCAAAACAAAGACCAAAGCTATTTCTTGTACCGCCTCAAACCTTTCCAACTTGAGCGCGCGATTTTCCCATTGGGCGAGTTAGAAAAGCCTGAAGTCCGCCGTCTTGCCGAAGAATTCAAATTACCGACTGCAACCAAAAAAGACAGTACCGGTATTTGCTTTATCGGCGAACGTCCGTTCCGCGAATTTCTGCAAAAATACCTGCCGACCAATAATGGCAAAATGGTTACCCCTGAAGGAAAAGTAGTCGGCGAACACGTCGGCTTAATGTTTTACACGCTGGGCCAACGCAAAGGCTTGGGTATCGGCGGCGCAGGCGAGCCATGGTTTGTCGCGGCCAAGGATTTGACTAAAAACGAACTGATTGTCGTCCAAGGTCATAACCATCCTTTGCTTTATACACAAAGCCTGGTGATGAACGATTTGAGCTTCACATTGCCCGAACGCCCGAAAGAAGGACGCTATACCTGCAAAACGCGCTACCGTATGGCTGACGCACCTTGTACGTTGCGTTACTTGAATGATGAAACCATCGAGCTTGTCTTTGACGATCCACAATGGGCAGTAACTCCCGGACAATCTGCGGTACTGTATGACGGCGATGTGTGCTTGGGCGGCGGTATCATCATGTCCACCGACAAGCCTGTCATTATTACTGCTTAATAAAAGGGCCGTCTGAAAACGAAGCGGCGGATTGAAATAAAGCCTTTCAGACGGCCTCGATTTCAAAAAACGACTAAATAAAAGACTGATCAATATGGAAAAACTCTGGCTCAAAAGCTATGAACAAGGCGTAAACTCTGAAATCGATATTTCTCAATACAACTCCATCAGCGACGTATTCCGTCAAAGTGTCGAGAAATTCGCGGATAAACCTGCTTTTCAAAACATGGGCAAAACGCTGACTTATGCCGAAGTGGGCAAGTTGGCTACCGATTTTGCTTCTTACCTGCAAAACGTATTGAAACTGCCGCGCGGTGAGCGTGTGGCGATTATGATGCCGAACGTTTTGCAATATCCGATTGCGCTTTTCGGTATTTTGCAGGCAGGCTTGGTGGCAGTGAATACCAATCCGCTTTATACGCCGCGCGAGTTGGAGCATCAGTTGAAAGACAGTGGCGCGACAACGATTGTCGTGTTGGAGAACTTTGCCAATACGTTGGAGTTGGTGTTGCCGCGTACGCAAATCAAACATGTGATTGTCGCGTCGGTCGGCGAGATGTTCGGCATGATTAAAGGCGCGTTGATGAACTTCGTCATCCGCAAAGTGAAAAAAATGGTGCCGGAATACCGCATTCCCAATACCGTGACTTTTCAGACGGCCTTGAAGCAAGGTGCGGCCAATTCGTTCAAACCAGTCGAGTTGACGCGCGATGATACTGCTTTGCTGCAATATACGGGCGGTACGACCGGTTTGGCGAAAGGCGCCGTCCTCACTCACGGCAATATCTGCGCCAATATGTTGCAGGCAAAAGAATGGATTAAAAACAGCCTGCACGAAGGCAAAGAAACGGTCATTGCCGCGTTGCCGCTGTATCATATCTTTGCCTTGACGGTGAACCTGATGATCTTTGCGAATACCGGTTCTAAAATCATCCTGATTACCAATCCGCGCGACATGAAAGGATTTATCGGTGAATTGAAAAAAGAGCCGATTAGCGTATTCATCGGTGTGAATACCCTGTTTAATGCGATGGTCAACCGTCCAGATTTTGCCGAAGTCGATTTTTCCCGTTTGAAGCTGACTTTGGGCGGCGGTATGGCAACGCAAAGAGCCGTGGCGGAAAAATGGAAAAAAATCACCGGTACGCCGATTGTGGAGGCCTACGGCTTGACCGAAGCCAGTCCGGGCGTATGTTGTAATCCTTTGAATATCGAAGCTTACAGCGGTGGTATTGGCCTGCCTGTTCCTTCAACTGAGATAGAATTGCGCGATGCAGACGGCAAAGAAGTGCCTATCGGACAACCGGGCGAATTGTGGGTGCGCGGCCCGCAAGTGATGAAAGGCTATTGGAATCGTCCTGAAGAAACCGCCAAAGCAATCGATGCACGCGGCTTTTTGGAGACCGGCGACATTGCCGTGATGGATGAAAAAGGCTGGCTGAAGCTGGTGGACCGCAAAAAAGATTTGATTGTGGTATCCGGTTTCAATGTGTATCCGAACGAAATCGAAGAAGTGGTGGCCGGCAATGACAAAGTCTTGGAAGTCGCCTGTATCGGCGTGGAAAGTGAGAAAACCGGCGAAGCGATTAAGGTTTTCGTCGTACGCAAAGATCCATCTTTGACCAAGGAAGAGCTTATCGATTTCTGCCGCAAAGAACTGACTGCTTATAAAGTGCCGAAAGACATCGAATTCCGCGACGAGTTGCCAAAATCCAACGTTGGCAAAATCCTGCGCCGCGAGCTGCGCTGATATACTAGAAACAGTATGATAAGGCCGTCTGAAAACGTTATTTTCAGACGGCCTGAAGCTTTTGCCGTTTGCCAGAATATGCTGCTTCAAGTTAAAATCACACATTCCAACATGGGTATCACATCATGACTAAATTTATTTTCGTAACCGGCGGCGTTGTATCTTCTTTGGGTAAAGGTATCGCCGCCGCTTCTATTGCTACTATTCTCGAGTCGCGTGGCTTGAACGTGACCATGCTTAAGCTCGACCCGTATATCAACGTTGACCCGGGTACCATGAGCCCATTTCAACACGGCGAAGTATTCGTGACCGATGACGGCGCGGAAACCGACCTCGACCTCGGTCACTACGAGCGTTTCATCAACGCCACCATGACCCGCCGCAACAGCTTCAGTACCGGCCAAGTCTATGAAAACGTGATTGCCAAAGAGCGTCGTGGCGACTATTTGGGCGGTACCGTACAAGTGATTCCGCACATTACCGATGAAATCAAACGCCGTATCCACGAAGGCGCGGCCGGTTATGATGTGGCGATTGTCGAAATCGGCGGTACAGTCGGCGACATCGAATCGTTGCCTTTCTTGGAAGCCATCCGCCAAATGCGCAGCCAGCTCGGCCGCAACAATACATTGTTTGCCCACCTGAGCTATGTTCCTTACATTGCCGCCGCCGGTGAAATCAAAACCAAACCGACCCAGCATACCGTTAAAGAAATGTTGAGCATCGGTTTGCAACCGGATATCCTGATCTGCCGTATGGACAGAGAAATGCCTGCGGACGAGCGCCGTAAGATTGCATTGTTCTGTAACGTTGAAGAACGTGCCATCGTAGGCAGTTACGATGTGGACAGTATTTACGAATGCCCTGAAATGCTGCACAACCAAGGCATTGACAGCATTATTACCGAGCAGCTCCAACTGAATGTCAAACAAGCCGATTTGACCGAATGGAAGAAAATCGTTCACGCGATTCGAAATCCGAAACATACCGTCAAAATCGCAATGGTCGGCAAATACGTTGATTTGACCGAGTCCTACAAATCATTGATCGAAGCCCTGAAACACGCAGGTATTCACACTGAAACCGACGTACAAATTACCTTTGTTGACAGCGAAAGCATCGAGAAGGGCAATGGCGACGTTTCCATGCTCAAAGACATGGACGCGATTTTGGTACCGGGCGGCTTCGGTTCGCGCGGCGTGGAAGGCAAGATTGCCGCCGTACGCTATGCGCGTGAAAACAACGTACCATACTTGGGCATCTGCTTGGGCATGCAAATTGCCCTGATCGAATACGCCCGCGATGTTGCAGGCTTGAAAGGTGCGAACTCTACCGAGTTTGACTTGAAATGCGCCGCGCCTGTCGTTGCCCTGATTGACGAATGGCAAACTGCCGACGGCAGCGTAGAAACCCGCGACGAATCTGCCGATTTGGGCGGTACCATGCGTTTGGGTGCGCAAGAAGTTGACCTCAAACCGGGCAGCCTTGCCGCAAAAATCTACGGCAGCGAACATATCCGCGAACGCCATCGCCACCGCTACGAGGTCAACAACAATTATGTTCCTCAGTTGGAAAAAGCCGGTTTGGTCATCGGCGGCGTATCCGCAGGCCGCGAGCGTTTGGTTGAAACCATCGAATTGCCAAATCATCCTTGGTTCTTTGCATGTCAGTTCCATCCGGAATTTACTTCCAATCCGCGCAAAGGCCATCCTTTGTTCAGCGCGTTTGTGAAAGCCGCGTTGGGTAACAAAAAAGCCTGATTGATGTGATTGAAAAAGCACCCGTTATCCGGGTGCTTTTTTTTCAGACGGCCTTAGCAGTTATTTGTCTCCATTGACTTCACGGTCGTTTAAAGGTTGTACGGGACGGTTGTTTTCGCCGCCGATAATGTCGCGCATGGCTTTAAACTGCGCCGCATCTGCCTGAACCGGAGTTTCTAAGACAACCCAGGTAACGTTTTCGCTGCAAGGCGGCGTTGTCAGCGAGCCTTTCAGTTGGAAGGACTTGCTATCTTTAGGCAGCAGGGCTTGGATATTCAAGTTTTTTAACGTTACGGATTCGCCTGCTTTCAGTTTTTTGGCAGTGAGTGCGGATAAGGCAGGATTGTTTTTGCCCGGTTTAAATACAGAGCCGATGACTGCCAAAGTACCGTCTTCGGCTTGATGGACGAAATGCGCTTCCATCGGGAAATGTCTGCCTTTGAAAGTATGTTCGATCGGAGTATGGAAGTGGAATTGTTTAAAGGTATAGGTTTTACCGTTAATCACGATGGTTTGGGCCTTGCCTTGCGGCGTGACTTGAAGGGTGTGGCCGTTATTTTCTACTTTGTAGTCGGCAACGTTGTAACGGTATGTCAGTTGTTTGCCTTTTACTGCTTTTGTTGTGGAGAAGTCCACTGGAGATTGCTGTTTGCCTGTTTTGCAGACAGCAAAGTCTTCACTCAAATCGCCCCAGTGTGCAGCATCGTTTTCACCTGTGTAAGACCAATGCGCATGATGAGTTTCGGCGGATACCGTTGCAGTAGAGACAGCCATTAGCAAAGATAAAAAGAGATGTTTGTTCAACATAAGGGCTCCTGTTTATTCATATTAGGTAAAAGGAAAAATTTATACCAAATAAATTATTGATATAAAAAAGCTTCTTCATAAGAAGAAAGTTAATAATAGTGGTAATTTGGGAATATTGGGTTGATATATGGCAAACATTTATCAAGCAATCATTTTTGATTAAATGATTACAATAATAGGGATGATTGTCCTTGCCATGACTTTGAATGGGAGAGGCCGTCTGAAATTTTTTTCAGACGGCCTGTTTTATTTGAAAATGTTGTAAAAAGTCTAAACTCTAATGAATAAAAGTGTCTATCAAGATGAAAGTAGTTGTTTGTAGCGTTGGAAAACATTAATATTGCTATACGTGTTTTCACGAGATTTTAACTTTGTTTTGGAGAGAATAATGAAAAAATCGATTATCGCTTTGGTTATTGCCGGTTTGCCGCTGGCTGCCTCTGCAGAAGTGATTCTGTATGGTCAAATCAAAAGCAGCGTGACCGTTGGTCAAGTAAAAATCAAAGGTGACGCAGGTTCTGAAACCAGCTCTACCGCAACCAGCATCAATGACAATACCTCCCGTATCGGTTTTAAAGGCAGCGAAAACCTCGGCGGCGATTTGAAAGCCATCTGGCAAGTTGAACAAAAAACAGCCATTACCGGCGGTTCACAAGGTTTTGCCAATCGCGATTCCTTCATCGGTTTGCAAGGTAAATTCGGTAAAGTCCGTGTCGGTAAACTCAGCAATATGCTGAACGAAATGGACACCATTGATCCATGGATGTACAAAACCAATGCCGCAGGCTTGGGCATCTTTACCCGTACCGGCAACCGCAATGCTGCTGTACGCTACGACAGCCCGGATTTTGGCGGATTCAAATTCAACGTGTCTTACGCACCGCGCGACAACCGCAATCCTTCAGATAAATACACGCACACCCAAGCGGCTAAGGACCAATACACCGGCGGCGTGAGCTTCTCTAAAAACGGCTTTACTGCCAATGCGGCTTACGGCCACTACAACGGCGCGTACACCGACAATTCCGGCAAAGTCAAAGCGGCACAAATCGCCAAAGTTGAAACTTATTACGACAAAGACAATCTCTTTGTCGGCGGCGGCGTACACTATGCCAAAGGCCATGAGACAGCCAACGAATATTTAGGTTATTTCACCGATGGTTTTAATGAGTATAAGGGTAGTGACATCACTGCCGATTCAGGCAAATCTGAAGCCGTGAAAGTGGTTGATGCAGCGGTAACTGTCGGCTACAAATTGGGCAATGTGACCCCACGCATTACTTACGCACACGGCTGGCCTACCAAGGGCGTGAACAGCGGCGAGAAATTGGTGGATAAATTCGACCAAGTTGTTGTCGGCGGCCAATATACTTTCAGCAAACGCACCGGCGTAGTTGCCCAACTGGCGTATTTGAAAGTCGGCAACAAAACCCGTCTGACTGCAGCCAACAAAGGCGGCGTTGAACAAAAAGCCGCTTCTGTGGGCCTGTATCACAAATTCTAAGCCGTCTTGAAAGACAAGGCCGTCTGAAAAATTTCAGACGGCCTTTTTGTTGATTAAAGCAGTTTATTTGTCGTGGTTGGTCAGCGTTGTACCGTGACGGCCGCCGCGTTCTTTCAAACGTTGTACCAAGCCTTCGACCGTTGTCGGCATGCCGTCGATACAGAATGCCTGATACAGGGCGGTATGCAGGGCGTCGTTACGGCTGAACGCATTGCCGATCAGCTTCCAATCGCCTTTGCGCGGCTCAATCCAGCGGTGGTTTACTGTGTCGCCGTAAGCGAATACTTTGTAAGACGAACGCTTGTCTTTGCTGTAAGTAAAGGATGTGCGGGCGCAATAGAGGCCTTCGACGGAGAGGTTGTCGTAGCCTTTGTCGGAGCGCACGTTCAAGACGTAGCGGATGCTGTTGTCAGGCGCAGGCATGATTTGCAGGCTGCTGAGCAGGATTTTAGGCTGCTTGCCGTAGGTTTCGTTGACATAGAGGTCGAACCAATCGCCCGATTGGGTATCGGGCAGGGGCGGCAACTCGGCTTTGTGTTCTTTAAACTCGCGTGCGGCAACTTCTTCAGGGCTTTCCTGATAACGCGTGTTGGTCAGCGTATCCTTTTGGCTGAAACCCAAAGCAAATGCTTGAGTCGCGGCAAGGCTGAGGGCAAGAAGGGCAAAACGGCGCATAGACAGCTCCAAAGTGAAAAACGGCTTTATTTTATGGGCTTGCAGGGTGGGGTGCAAGTAAGTGCGGTATAATTGACGTTAATTCTGATTAATATGACGAGTTTTCATCATGAATACACAAACTCTGGATGTCATTGGTTTGAAATGCCCGCTGCCGATTTTGCGTGCCAAAAAAGCTTTGGCGCAAATGCAGGAAGGCGAAGTGCTGACCGTATTGGCCACCGATGGCGGCGCGCCCGGCGATTTTGAAGCGTTTTGCCGTCAGACCGGACATGTTTTGTTGGAATCGAGCGAAGCCGACGGCGTGTTCAAGCTGGTGTTGAAGCACAAATAAAGGCCGTCTGAAATGTCTAAAGCCGTTGCGTTGTCTGCCGCCGTATTGGCTGTCTGCCTGAGTGCATGCGGCAATGAAGGCGTTTCGCCGCAGAACGCTGTCGATTATGCCCAAAATGTAACCGACTTGTTCCGCCAAAGCTGCGTGGCCGCAGACGGCAATGCCGCCCTTGTCGGCGAGTTTGCCAATGCCAACAAACTGGTTTTATTGTCGAAAAAGGATATTGCCGATTTGCCTGCCGGAATGATGGATTTGGAGGCATTAAGTATTTGGAAGAAAACGGAAAACGGCGCAGATTATTATTTGAGCCTGACTGAAGACAGTTGCAGCGTGCGCACGGCTAAAGCCGACGACCATCTGATTTTCAAACAATTTTTGGCTTTGGCAGAAAATCCGCCGCAAGGTTTGAACGCTGAATTGCGTGCCGATAATTTGGCGGAAACCCCATTGCCTATGCGTCAGATTTCCTACGCATGGCGTGCGTCCGGCAGTCCGAAAGAAACCTTGCTGACCGTCAAAACAACGTCGTCCGAGCATTTTCCGGTACAGGCTGTTTTTTATTTGACCCATCATTCTTACGACAATAAGGCCCCCGTTTTGCCTTAGGCCGGTTGACGATTGAAACACCAAATTAATAGAAACCGTTACCGCCGAATAAAGGCCGTCTGAAACATTATCACACCAAACCACTCGAAAGTAAGCTATGCAAACCCTGACCATCATCCGCCCCGACGATATGCACTTACACCTGCGCGACGGCGACGCGCTCAAAGCCGTTGCCCCGTACACCGCCCGACAAATGGGCCGCGCGGTTATCATGCCCAACCTGAAGCCGCCCGTTGTCAGCGTCGCCGATGCCCAAGCATACAAAGCGCGCATTATGGCCGCCCTGCCAGAAGGCAGCGCCTTCCAGCCGTTGATGACACTTTATTTGACCGACAACGCTACTCCCGAACTCGTGCGTGAAGCCAAGGCTGCCGGTATTGTGGCTTTCAAACTCTATCCAGCAGGCGCGACCACCAATTCCGATTCCGGCGTGACCGACTTGTTTAAGCTGATCCCCGTGTTGGAAGAAATGGCGAAACAGGGCATTTTGTTCTTGGTTCACGGCGAAGTAACCGATCCTGAAATCGATATTTTCGACCGCGAAGCCGCCTTTATCGAGCGCGTGATGAAGCCGGTTTTGGCGCAAGTGCCCAACCTCAAAGTCGTGTTTGAACACATCACCACTGCCGAGGCTGCACGACTGGTATTGGAAGCAGGCGATAATGTGGCCGCGTCTGTGACGCCGCAACACTTGCTGCTCAACCGCAACGACCTTTTGGTCGGCGGTGTGCGCCCTCATCATTTCTGCTTGCCTGTACTCAAACGCGAAACCCACCGTCAGGCTTTGGTTGCCGCCGTTACCGGCGATAAGGCGCACAAATTCTTCCTCGGCACGGACTCTGCGCCACATGCTAAAACTGCCAAAGAAAATGCTTGCGGTTGCGCCGGTATGTTCAGCGCAATGACGGCCATCGAGCTTTATGCCGAAGTGTTTGAGAAAGCAGGCGCGCTGGACAAACTGGAAGCCTTTGCTTCTAAAAACGGCCCATGTTTCTACGGTCTGCCTGAAAATACCGATACCATCACATTGGTCAAACAAACGCAAACCGTTCCTGCCAGCGTACCTTACGGCGATGGCGATCTTGTACCGATGAGGGCCGGCGGCGAGATTGAATGGACAGTGCAATATTAAATTTGCCGTCAATAAGGCATAAAAAGAAACAACCTGCTTGAAAGGGCAGGTTGTTTTTTATTGTCGTTCAGACGGTCTGTTATGGGGAGGGAAGACAGTCAAGGCCGTCTGAAAACAGGATTAGAGTGTGTATTTATTCGGTCAACATGGGTTTCAGTGCTTCCCAAGCCTGCGGCAGTTGGGTAAAACCGTCCGAAGCCATCAAATGGCCGCCTTCTGGAATATGGGTAACAGGGCTTTTGAGTTTGGCCGCCATGTCCAAAGTCAGTTCGGGCGGAACATGGGTGTCATTGTCGGAAACCAGGCAGTGTTTGGGCATATCGATTTTGCGCAGGATGTCGAAATCGGGGGACGCTGCTTTAATGTAGGCATCGAGCGTGGGCAGGGGCGGTAGCATATCGGCAAAACCGGCGGCAAGCAACAGACCGCCGATTTTTTGCGGCTGTTGGCGGCTGAGGAAGTGAAGGAGTGTAATGCAACCGAGGCTGTGGCCGACTAGGAAGGTATGGGCATCAGGCTTGCCGATGTGCTGGTCAAGGGTAAACTGCCACGCGGTCGTGCTTGGTTTGTCGGGATTGGGCATGGTAAGGGAGATTGCTTGTGCGCCGGTGCTTTTGACTTGGGCGCAAAGCCAGTCAAACCAGTTGCCGTGCGGATTGCCTTCAAAGCCATGTACGATATAAACGCGTCGATTCATGTTTCTCCTCCTTCAGACGACCTGAGATTTTGTCTAAATCTCTGCCTGTAAGCGTTTATTATACCATGTTTGTTTATGTTTTATTGTTTGCCGCTTTGTAAGGATGGTTGATTAAGCTTTTGTTGTTAAATGATATTTGCAAGAATAATAAAGCAAACAACACGGCAGGGGCGGATGGCGTTGCCGTGTTGTTCGGGTTTGAAATATATAGGGGCCGTCTGAAAAAGGGAAAGAATGGTTTGTTTGTTGCAAAGATGTTTTTGTTATATTGCAAGGCCGTGTTTTTCAGACGGCCTTTACGCTTTAACTTATTTTTAACCCGATTTCTCTGACGAAGCGCCTGTCTTGGCGTACACTTTGGTCTTTTATAAATGAGAATGGTTTATGTATCACGGCGAGAGATTTAATGCGTACAGCCATTTGGCCGGTTTCTTGTTGGCAGTGGCGGCCTTGGTGCTGATGCTGGTGAAAGCGGTGGAATCGGCGGACGGCTATCGGATTGCCGGGGCCCTGACTTACGGAATCTGCCTGCTGCTTTTGTATTTGGGTTCAACCTTATACCACAGTATTCCGCAGCCTAAGGCCAAGGCGATTTTGCAAAAGGTCGATCATTGCATGATTTATCTTTTGATTGCAGGCAGCTATACGCCGTTTACGCTGATTACCCTTCATGGCGGCTGGGGCTGGTCGCTTTTCAGCGTGTCATGGGGGCTGGCTTTGTTGGGCATTGTTCAAGAGCTGACAATTGGGCGCAAAAGCGAGAAGCGGCTGCTGTCGATGGTGATTTATGTGTTGATGGGCTGGCTGATTGTGGTGGCGGTGTGGCCGCTGATACAGTCGCTTTCGGCCGGCGGGTTGTTTTGGCTGGTGTTGGGCGGCGTATTGTATAGCGTGGGGATTTATTGGTTTATCAACGATACGAAAATCCGCCATGGCCACGGTATCTGGCACTTGTTTGTCTTGGCAGGCAGTTTGACGCAATTTATCAGCATTTATTTTTATGTGTTGTAGTTTCAGACGGCCTGAAATAAAAAACCTCTCAGTTTGACTGAGAGGTTTTTGTTTGTCGTTAACCTGGATTTTTGTCGTGAAATTCGTGGAATTCATAATTGTAGGTCAACTCTTTGCCGGCTTTGGTTTGCGCCAGATAATCGTCGTAAACCGCACGGATTTCCTTACGCAGCAGGAAGAGGGCGATTAAGTTCGGCAAGACCATAAAGCCGTTGAACATATCGGACATGCTCCAAACCAAATCCACTTTGCCCAATGTACCCAATACGATGGCCACCAAAACCAGTGCGCGGTAGATGCCCAAGTGTTTGCCGCGGAACAGGAAGCGGATATTGGATTCACCGAAGTAGTACCAGCCGATGATGGTGGTAAAGGCGAAGAAGGTCAGACAGACGGCGAGCAGTTGCGAACCAAAACCCGGGAAGGCTTTGTTAAACGCCAGTTGGGTAACCGCAGCGCCGGTTTCGCCGGACAGGTTGGCGTCGGTCAGCAGGATAATCAGCGCGGTTGCCGTGCAAACCATCAGCGTATCGATAAAAATACCGATAAACGCGGCCATACCTTGTTGTACAGGGTGTTTGACGTTGGCGGTCGCATGAGCGTGCGGGGTCGAACCCATACCGGCTTCATTGGAAAATAGGCCGCGTGCCACACCGAAGCGGACTGCTTCGCGCATACCGATACCGGCCGCACCACCCAATACCGCTTCAGGATTGAAGGCGGCGACAAAAATATTGTGGAACATCGGGATGATGTGGTCGGAAAATTTGAACAAAATAATCACCGCACACAAAATGTAAATCACCGCCATAAACGGCACGACAAATTGCGCGATACCAGCAATGCGGTTGATGCCGCCGATGATGATCAGGCCGGCGAATACCGCCAAAGCGATGCCGACAGCCATCGGAGGAATATCGAAAGCCAAATTTATGGCCGAGGCGATAGAGTTGGATTGGGTCGCGTTACCGATGAAACCCAGCGCGATAATCAAGGCGATGGAGAAAAAGCCGGACAGGAAACGCGCCGCGCTACGGCCGATTTTCGGAGTTAGGCCGTGCGTAATGTAAAACGCAGGGCCGCCGATGTATTTGCCGTGGCTGACCACGCGGTATTTTTGCGCCAAAACGGCTTCTGCAAAAATGGTAGACATGCCCAAAATGGCAGACAACCACATCCAAAAAATGGCACCCGGGCCGCCGGCAGTAATTGCAGTGGCGACACCGGCAACGTTACCGGTACCGATTTGCGCGGAAATCGCTACGGCAAGCGCTTGAAATTGAGACAGGGATTTGCCTTCGTGGTCTTTGTCTTTTTTACTGAACAAGCCGCCGAAAACGGATTTGAAACCCGCCCCTAATTTGGTAATTTGCGGTGCGCCCAAGTACAGGGTAAAAAACAGGCCGATGCCGATTAAGGCATAAATCAGCAGGTAGTCCCAAAGAACCAGATTGACTGCACCCACCAGAGCAGACAATATTTCTTCCATAATAAAACCTTTAATAAAAACAATAAAAATAAAATGATACGGGTAACTACTCCCACTCATTTTTCGCGTTTGGCAATATCGGCGAGCAGGCCGTTTTGCCATTCGATACCGGTTAAGTTGTTAACAATTTTGACCGATTTTGTCATCATACCGTAAACCTTCGTGAATTAAAACGAAAAACTGACAAAGGTTTGCCGCCAATGTGCTTCTTTATTTAAAAAAGGTTTCTTTGTTTTCAGACGGCCTGTTTTTGCAAATATTCGGGTCGTCTGAATATTTTGGCTAAAGGCAACTTATGATAAAATGCACGCCTTACAAATGAAGCAAATTCCGCCTCAACGCGTGAAAAAACGAAAGGAATCAACATGGCAGGCCATAGTAAGTGGGCAAATATCCAACACAAAAAAGCCCGACAAGATGCCAAACGCGGCAAAATCTTCACCCGTCTGATTAAAGAAATTACCGTTGCTGCCCGTATGGGCGGCGGCGACCCCGGCGCAAATCCACGCCTGCGCCTGGCTTTGGAAAAAGCCGCTGAAAACAATATGCCTAAAGACAACGTGCAACGTGCCATCGACAAAGGTACGGGCAATCTGGAAGGCGTGGAATACATCGAGTTGCGTTACGAAGGCTACGGCATCGGTGGTGCGGCTTTGATGGTGGACTGTTTGACCGACAACAAAACCCGTACTGTTGCCGATGTGCGCCATGCGTTCACTAAAAACGGCGGTAATTTGGGTACCGACGGCTGCGTAGCGTTCAACTTCGTTCATCAAGGCTATTTGGTGTTTGAACCGGGCGTTGATGAAGATGCGCTGATGGAAGCGGCTTTGGAAGCCGGTGCGGAAGACGTGATCACCAACGACGACGGTTCCATCGAAGTGGTTACCGCGCCGAACGACTGGGCCGGTGTGAAATCGGCTTTGGAGGCGGCAGGTTATAAATCTGTTGACGGCGACGTTACCATGCGCGCCCAAAACGAAACCGAGTTGAGCGGCGAAGATGCAGTTAAAATGCAAAAACTGATTGACGCATTGGAAGATTTGGACGACGTACAAGACGTTTACACTTCTGCCGTGTTAAATCTGGACTAAGAGTTTAAAGAACAAAAGGCCGTCTGAAATTTCAGACGGCCTTTTTATATCGAAACCAATCAGATTTTTCTGGTTTTCAACCAAGCCCAAAGCAGCAGCAATACGACAAAGCCGAAATACAAAATACTCCACACCGGTAGGGCAATACCGAATAGATAGTCCGGCTCGGCGCAGTTGCCAAAGCCGCGAACGATGGGTTCAAACCAATCGAACAAGGGCCAGTCGCGCAGGCGGAAAGTCCAAGGTGCGCCGCAAGAAGGGGCGGTGCCGGGCGGCAGGCTTTGCAGCCAAATTTGATAGGCGGCGACACCTGCGCCGTAAACGGCCGGAGCGGCAATCAACAATGCCGAGAACGAGCGGGCAAATTTGGAAGATTGAGAACTGAATGCTGTAACAATGGCCAACAGCCCGACAGCCAATACGCACAAGCGTTGCAGGATGCACAATACGCACGGGTTCATACCCAAAACGTATTGTGAAATAAAGGAGCCGCAGGCGGCAAATATAGAGAGGACGACTAAAAATAAAACAGTCTTGCGGAAAAAGTTCATGACATAAAACCTTTCAGACGGCCTGGACGCAAAACAGCCGATCAATAATGTTTACTTTAACACAAAACGCATATGCTTTTTTTGGTTTGACGGTTTTTTGCGTATGTTTGTTGATGTTGCGTAACCATAAATATAGAAACAAAAATGTGTTCCATATCGAAAAGGCCGTCTGAAATGTTCAGACGGCCTTTAGGGGAGAGACGTTTTATTTTTTCCCGTGAGATTTTTTGACATCTGCTTCAGTAATCGTACCGCCACCATTATTAAAGGCGTTCATGATGTAAGTGGCAACGGCGGCGACATCGGCATCGTTGATGGCGGTAGCAGGCATGAAGCCGTTGTAGGATTTGCCGTTTACTTTAATCGGGCCGTTGATGCCTTTGGTCATGCTTTGCAACAGGGCTTGCGGTTTTTTATTGATATAGTCGGACTGGAATAAAGGCGGGAACATGGCACCCCGGCCTTCGCCTTTTTTACCGTGGCAGGCGGCGCAGTTGGTTTCGTAAATTTTTTGTCCTTTGCTTATCAGTGAGGCATCAGCGGCAAAAGCAGTTGGGAGGCTGAGTGCGGTCAGAAGGAGCAGGATAGGGCGGAGTGCAGTCATGATGTATTCCTTTTTGAGCGGTGTTTTTGATGGCCACACGCTTGGTTTGCGTTTTAATAGCTTGATGATAACGCTAAAGGCCGTCTGAAAGTAGATTTTTCAGACGGCCTTTGGTTTAGGTCAAATCCAACCTTGCAGATTGGCCCGACTTAATTGTGCAAGTGCGGCAATCCAGTCGGCGGAATCGTTGAGGCAGGGGATGTAACGGTATTCTTTACCGCCGGCAGCATGGAATTGTTCGCGTCCCATAATGGCGATTTCTTCCATGGTTTCGAGGCAGTCGGCCAGGAAGCCTGGGCAGAATACGTCGAGTTTGGTTGTGCCTTGTTTCGGTAGCTGATCAAACAGGGCTTGTGTGCTGGGCTTGACCCATTGGGATTTGCCAAACTGGCTTTGGAAAGAAACGATGTATTCTTGTTCGGACAAGCCCAATGCTTGCGCCAACAGCTTGGCGGTATGGTGGCACTCGTCAGGATAAGGGTCGCCGTCGTCGTGATGCTTTTGCGGAATGCCGTGGAAACTCAACATCAGTTTTTCGCTGCGTCCGTTTTGAGCCCAATAGGCTTCAATATGCTGCTTCATGGCTTGAATATAGGCGGCATCGTCGTAATAACGGGAGACGGTGCGGACGCTCATTTGGTTGCGTTGCAGCAATAACTCTTGAAACACTTTGTCCAAAGCCGCGCCGGTAGAAGAACCGGCATATTGCGGATAGAGCGGAATGACCAGCAATTTGCCCACGCCTTGGGCTTTGAGTTCCGCCAAAACGTCGGCAACGCTTGGATTGCCGTAAGTCATGGCATGACGGACGATGACATCGGGCAAATGTTTGGCCAGGGCTTCTGCTTGGCGGTGTGTGTAAACCTCAAGCGGCGAACCTTCTTTAAACCAAATTTTTTCATAGGCATGCGCGCTTTTTTTCGGGCGAAAAGTCAATACTAAGCCACGCAATATCGGTTGCCATAAGAGCTTAGGCAGTTCGACAACGCGTTGATCGGACAGAAATTCTTTCAAGTAAGGTTTGACTGCGGCAGCAGTGGGCGCGTCAGGCGTGCCGAGGTTGAGCAGCAGGACGGCGGTACGGTTTTGTGCGGTGTAGGCTAAGGGTGGTTCGGTATGGAAACGGGACATGATTGTGCTTTATTAATTAAGAATATTGAGGCCGTCTGAAAAGCAGTTTGAATTAAATCTGATTTCAGACGGCCTTTAAAAGGATTAATCCACACCGCGGGCACGGTTTTCATGGAATTGTGCCTGCCAATCGGCAAATTTGCCTTGTTCGATGGCTTCGCGCATTTCTGCCATGATGACTTGGTAGAAGTGCAGATTGTGGATGGTGTTGAGCTGTGCGCCCAAGATTTCGCCGACACGGTGCAGATGGTGCAGGTAGGAGCGGCTGAAATTCTGACAGGCGTAGCAGGTGCAGCTTTCATCAATCGGACGCTTGTCGAGTTTGTGTTTGGCGTTTTTGATTTTCAAATCGCCAAAACGGGTAAACAGCCAGCCGTTACGCGCATTGCGGGTAGGCATAACGCAGTCGAACATATCCACGCCGTGAGCCACGCCGTACACCAAGTCTTCAGGCGTGCCGACGCCCATCAAATAATGTGGCTTGTGTTCCGGCAGGATAGGGCCGACAGCGCGCAACATACGGTACATTTCGGGCTTGGGTTCGCCAACGGACAAGCCGCCGATGGCTAAGCCGGGGAAGTCGAGCTCTTCCAAGCCTTTCAGCGATTCTTCGCGCAAATCTTCATACATCGCGCCTTGTACAATGCCAAACAGTGCATTTGGGTTTTTCAGGTCTTCAAAAGCCTTTTTGCTTCGTTCCGCCCAGCGCAGGCTCATTTGCAGCGATTTTTGCGCTTGGCTGTGCGTTGCCTCGCCCGGGGTGCATTCGTCCAGCTGCATCACGATGTCGGAATTCAATACGGTTTGGATTTTCATCGACACTTCGGGCGAGAGGAACAGTTTGTCGCCGTTGATCGGGCTTTGGAATGTACAGCCTTCTTCGGTCAGCTTGCGCATATCGGATAACGAAAATACTTGGAAACCGCCTGAGTCGGTCAAAATCGGCTTATCCCAACCAATAAATTCGTGCAGGCCGCCGAATTGTTCGATGACTTCCAAACCTGGGCGCAGCCACAGATGATAAGTGTTGCCTAAGATAATTTGCGCTTTGATGTCATGCAGGTTTTGCGGGTTCATTGCTTTGACCGAACCGTAAGTGCCGACCGGCATAAATACCGGCGTTTCGATTTTGCCGTGGTTCAGTTCCAAAGTGCCGCGTCGGGCATGACCGTCTTTTTTGTGTAAGGTAAATTTGAGCATAGTAATAATAGATTGGACGTTCGCGTGTGTGCGAAATGAAAGGGCAGATTATAAAGGATTTTTCGTTGGTTGACGGCTGGATTTTATCTTTGTCAAAACAATGCTTCAGACGGCCTGAATCACGGAGGAGATAGAAAATGAGGTATAAATCAAACAAAAATATTCAGGCCGTCTGAAAAGTATTTACAGATGCTTGCAAAAGGGAACACGCTTCGTTACAATAAGCGACTTAGATGAAGGCACATAGCTCAGTTGGTTAGAGCACCACCTTGACATGGTGGGGGTCGTTGGTTCGAGTCCAATTGTGCCTACCAAATTTCCATAACGGCTTTATGCCGTTATTTTTTAATGTTTTGGAGCTTTCTGATGTTGAACATTACCTTGCCGGACGGTTCGGTCCGCCAATATGAATCACCCGTTACCGTGGCGCAAATTGCAGCGTCTATCGGTGCAGGTTTGGCAAAGGCAACGGTAGCGGGCAAGGTTAACGGTAAATTGGTGGACGCTTGCGATCCGATTGCCGAAGATGCTCATGTTCAAATCATTACACCTAAAGACAAAGAAGGCGTCGAAATTATCCGCCACTCCTGCGCGCACTTGGTCGGTCATGCGGTCAAGCAGCTCTATCCTGATGCCAAAATGGTTATCGGCCCGGTAATTGAAGACGGGTTCTATTACGATATCGCAACTGAAAAACCATTTACGCCTGATGATGTGGCCGCCATCGAAGCGCGCATGAAAGAGTTGATTGCACAAGACTATGACGTTATTAAAGTGATGACGCCTCGTGCAGAAACCATCAAAATTTTCCAAGATCGCGGCGAAGAGTACAAATTGCGTCTGATTGAAGATATGCCTGAAGTGGAAGCAATGGGTATGTATCATCATCAAGAATACGTCGATATGTGCCGCGGCCCTCACGTTCCCAATACCCGTTTCTTGAAAAACTTCAAGCTGACCAAGTTGGCAGGCGCATACTGGCGCGGCGACAGTAACAATGAAATGTTGCAACGTATTTACGGTACGGCTTGGGCAAGTAAAGACGAATTGAAAGCCTATATCCAACGCATCGAGGAAGCGGAAAAACGCGACCACCGTAAGCTGGGTAAACAATTGGATTTGTTCCACCTGCAAGATGAAGCACCGGGCATGGTGTTCTGGCATCCTAAAGGCTGGGCTTTGTGGCAAGTGATTGAGCAGCATATGCGCAAAGAGCTGAATGCTGCCGGTTATAAAGAGGTGAAAACGCCTCAGATTATGGATAAAACCTTCTGGGAAAAATCCGGCCACTGGGAAAACTATAAAGACAATATGTTCGTGACCAGTTCCGAAAAACGCGAATACGCGGTTAAACCGATGAACTGTCCGGGTCATGTGCAAATTTTCAATAACGGCTTGCGCTCATATCGCGATTTGCCGATGCGTTTGGCTGAGTTCGGTTCTTGCCACCGCAATGAACCAAGCGGTGCGTTGCATGGTCTGATGCGTGTTCGCGGTTTTGTGCAGGATGATGCACACATCTTCTGTACTGAAGATCAAATCGTTGATGAGGCACGTGCATTCAATGAATTGCTGGTTCGCATTTACAAACAATTCGGCTTCCATGATGTTGCCGTGAAGTTGTCCCTCCGCCCAGAACAACGTGCAGGTTCTGACGAAGTTTGGGATAAAGCCGAACAAGGTCTGCGTGATGCATTGACCGCTTGCGGCGTAGAGTGGGAAGAATTGCCTGGCGAAGGCGCATTCTATGGTCCTAAGATTGAGTACCATGTCAAAGATGCCTTGGGTCGCTCTTGGCAGTGCGGTACCCTGCAGTTGGACTTCGTATTGCCGGAGCGTTTGAATGCCGAATATGTAACTGAAAACAACGATCGTGCGCGTCCTGTAATGTTGCACCGTGCTATTTTGGGTTCATTGGAACGCTTCATCGGTATTTTGATTGAAAACCATGCAGGCTCATTCCCATTGTGGCTTGCACCGGTTCAAATGGTGATTATGAATATCACCGAGAACCAAGCAGATTATTGTCGCGAAGTGGCTGCTAAATTACAGGCAGCGGGCTTCCGTGTCGAATTGGATTTGCGTAACGAAAAAATCGGTTACAAAATCCGTGACAACAGCCAATACCGTTTCCCTTATCAAATCGTCGTCGGCGATAAAGAGAAACAAGAAAACAAAGTTGCGGTACGCCGCAAAGCAGAAGACTTGGGTTCTTTGAATGTAGATGATTTTATTGCACAATTGCAGCAAGAAATCACTGACGCCCTCGTCAATCATTAATTTTTATAGGAGTATTCATCATCGCTCAAGAACGCGAAGCACGAATCAATGGTGAAATTACCGCCAAAGAAGTGCGATTAATCAGTGAGTCAGGCGATCAGCTTGGTGTCGTTTCAGTTCGTGAAGCTCTGGCTATGGCCGAAGAGCAAGATGTCGATTTGGTAGAAATTTCCCCGACTGCCAAACCGCCCGTATGCAAACTGATGGATTACGGTAAATACAAATACCAACAAGCCAAGAAGCGCGACGAAGCCAAGAAAAACCAAAAGCAGGTACAAATCAAGGAAATTAAATTCCGTCCGGGTACTGATGAAGGCGACTATCAAATCAAGATGCGCAACATCAACCGCTTCCTCGCCGATGGTGACAAAGTCAAAGTGACATTACGTTTCCGCGGTCGTGAGATGGCTCACCAACAATTGGGTGCCCAACTGCTTGAGCGCGTAAAAGAAGAGTTGGCTGAAGTGGCACAAATCGAGTCCTTCCCTAAAATGGAAGGCCGCCAAATGGTGATGATGATTGCGCCTAAGAAAAAATAAAGCTATAATGCAAACCTTATTTCGATTGCCGCTCGAAATAAGGTTTAATTAGCGGCAAAAAACGTGGTATTTTGGGTTCCAAGTGTTTGAAATTTATTTCAAAACCCCTTATACCTTATCTAATAACGAATGGAGTTTTCCAATGCCTAAAATGAAAACCAAGTCTAGCGCGAAAAAACGCTTTAAAGTACTGGGTAACGGTGGTGTAAAACGCGGTCATGCGTTCAAGAGTCACATCCTGACCAAAAAAACCACTAAAACTAAACGTCAATTGCGCGGCACCGCTATGGTTGATTCACGCGATTTGGCTTCTGTTGCTAAAATGTTGCCCTACGCTTAAGGAGTTTAGAATATGCCACGCGTAAAACGCGGTGTTACCGCTCGTGCTCGTCACCAAAAAGTCTTCGCGTTAGCCAAAGGCTACCGCGGTCGTCGTAAAAACGTTTACCGTGTTGCCAAACAAGCGGTAATGAAAGCCGGTCAATACGCATACCGTGACCGTCGCCAACGCAAACGTCAATTCCGTCAACTGTGGATCGTTCGTATCAACGCGGGTGCCCGTGAAAATGGTCTGTCTTACAGCAAATTCATGAACGGCCTGAAACGCGCTGCTATCGAAATCGACCGCAAAGTATTGGCTGATTTGGCTGTATTCGACAAAGCTGCATTTGCACAATTGGTTGAAAAAGCTAAAGCTGCTTTGGCTGCTTAATTCGATAAGATTATTTAAAAAGGAAGCTTATGCTTCCTTTTTTCTTTTCTTAAAGAAATCCTATGTAGTTGATTTTCTTTCTTTAAACTCTATTTTTTTATACTAATTTGCGATAAAATAGGCCTCTCTTATCAAACGGATTGGCCGCAGTAAGACAAAAGGCCGTCTGAACGGGTTTGAAATCAAATCCAACAGACGGCTTTGTTGTTTTAGACGGCCTGCCATCAACAAACAGACGATAAACCACTATGGAAAATGTAAACCGTATCGTTGCAGAAGGTATTGCCGCTATTGAAGCCGCGCAAGACTTCAATGCTTTAGAACAAATTAAAGCACGCTATCTTGGTAAAACCGGCGAATTGACCGGACTTTTGAAAACTTTGGGTCAAATGTCTCCTGAAGAGCGTAAAACCATAGGTGCGCACATCAACGAATGCAAAAATCAGTTTCAGACGGCCTTTAATGCCAAACGCGATACCCTAAATGAAGCCAAGCTGCAAGCTCAATTGGCTGCAGAAGCATTGGATATTACTTTGCCGGGCCGTGCGCAAGAACATGGCGGTTTGCATCCAGTTACTTTAACTTTGCAACGTGTGGTCGAGCTGTTTCACGGTATGGGTTTTGAAGTAGCGGACGGCCCTGAAATCGAAGACGATTTCCATAATTTCCAAGCCTTGAATATTCCTGCAAATCACCCAGCGCGTGCGATGCAAGATACTTTCTACGTTGAAAACGGCGACGTTTTGCGCACACACACTTCGCCTATTCAAATCCGCTATATGCTCGACAAAAAAGAGCCGCCTATCCGCATTATTGCCCCCGGCCGCGTTTACCGTGTAGACAGTGATGCCACTCACTCGCCTATGTTCCATCAGGCTGAAGGTTTGTGGGTAGAAGAGGGTGTGACTTTTGCCGACTTGAAAGCTGTGTTTACTGATTTTATCCGTCGCTTCTTTGAACGTGATGACCTGCAAGTGCGTTTCCGTCCGTCTTTCTTCCCGTTTACTGAGCCTTCAGCTGAAATCGATATCATGGGTGAAAATGGCAAATGGTTGGAAGTAGGCGGTTGCGGTATGGTACATCCTAACGTGTTGAAAAACGTCAATATTGACCCTGAAAAATATACCGGTTTCGCCTTTGGTATCGGTCTTGACCGCTTCGCTATGCTGCGTTACAACGTGAACGACTTGCGCCTGTTCTTTGATAACGATTTGAACTTCTTGAAGCAGTTTAAATAAATTTCAGATGGTCTTTTGATAGGCCGTCTGAAAAGTGAATAGATATTACTGATTTCGTCTGATAAAAATTTGTTTCAGACGGCCTGATAGTAGAGAAAATAATATGCAATTTCCTTATTCATGGCTGAGAACCCAAGCCAATCCTGATCTTTCTGCCGATAAACTGGAACATCTTTTGACCATGGCCGGTTTGGAAGTGGAAGAAATCGATACTGCTGCCCCTGCTTTCAGTGGTGTGGTTGTTGCCGAAGTGAAATCCGTTGAGAAACATCCTGATGCAGACCGTTTGAACGTTACCCAAGTTGATGCCGGTACGGGTGAGTTGGTTCAGATTGTTTGTGGTGCGCCGAATGTCAAGCCGGGTATTAAAGTGCCGTGTTCGTTGCCGGGTGCCGTTTTGCCGGGCAATTTCAAAATTAAGCCGACTAAAATGCGTGGTGTACCATCAAACGGTATGTTGTGTTCGACCAATGAACTGGGTTTGCCTGATGATGGTGTAGACGGTCTGCATATTCTGCCTGAAGATGCGCCTGTCGGTACTAATATCCGCGAATACTTGGATTTGGACGATACGCTGTTTACGTTGAAAATTACGCCTAACCGCGCTGATTGCTTGAGTGTTAAGGGCATTGCGCGTGAGGTTTCTGCGTTGACTCAATGTGCGTTTACGCCTGTTGAAATTCAGACGGCCTCTATCGGCAGTGAGAAAAAACAGGCTGTCCGTATTGATGCACCGGCTGACTGTGGCCGTTTTATCAGTCGCGTGATTGAAAATGTCAATGCGAAAGCGGCTACCCCTGATTGGATGAAACAACGTTTGGAGCGCAGCGGTATCCGCAGCATTTCCGCATTGGTGGACATCGGCAACTATGTGATGTTGGAAATCGGTCAGCCTATGCACGTTTTCGATGCTGACAAGCTGTCAGGCAGTTTAATTGTCCGCCGTGCTCAAAATGGCGAGACTTTGGCGTGCCTGAACGAGAAGACGGTTACTTTGGCTGATAATACACTGGTGGTCGCTGATGAAAAAGGTGCGTTGAGCTTGGCCGGCTTGATGGGCGGCGAGGCAAGCGCGGTTTCAGACGACACGCGAAATATTGTACTGGAGGCTGCTTGGTTTGCTCCGGAGATTATTGCCGGTAAATCCCGTCAATACGGTTTTGGTTCGGATTCTTCTTTCCGTTTTGAGCGTGGCGTGGATTACCGCTTGCAAGCTGACGCTATTGAGCGTGCTACCGAATTGGTGTTGCAGATTTGCGGTGGTGCAGCCGGTGAAATGGTTGAGGCACAAGGCAAATTGCCTGAGGCAAAACAGGTTGAATTGCGTTTAGGCCGTCTGAAAATGGTATTGGGTGTTGAAATCTCTGCCGAGCAAGTCGAAATTATCTTGCAACACTTGGGTTTGCAGCCTGAGAAAACCGCAGAAGGCTTCCGTGTTACTTCTCCTAGCTTCCGTTTCGATATCGAGATCGAAGCTGATTTGATTGAAGAAATCGGCCGTGTTTACGGTTATGAAAATATTCCTGACGACTATACTTCAGGCCGTCTGAAAATGTTGGCTTTGCCTGAAACCAAACGCCCACGTTTTGCGGTTTATAACGAAATGGCGGCACGCGGTTACCGCGAAGTGGTCAGCTATGCGTTTGTGGATGAGCAATGGGAGCAAGATTTTGCTGCGAATACCAATCCTATCCGTCTGCAAAATCCGTTGGCAGCGCAGTATGCCGTCATGCGTTCTACGCTTATCGGCGGTTTGGTGGAAGTTTTGCAAAACAATTTGAACCGTAAGCAAAACCGTGTACGCGTGTTTGAAATTGCCCGCGTGTTCAGCAAAGGTTCAGACGGCCAGTTTGTGCAAAACGAACGCATCGGCGGCTTGTGGTACGGCGCGGCGATGCCCGAACAATGGGGCGAGAAAACGCGCAACGCGGATTTTTACGACATCAAGGCAGATGTGGAAAATCTGTTGAAAAACAAAGATGTGAAATATCTTTCCCCTAAGCCGACATATCGTGAGAAAAATATTGTAGAGAAAAATACTGATATTGAAGCGAATACAGTAAGTGGTGCAAAAGCAGGAGCTGTTATAGGTGGTATGGCAACAGGACTATCCAGTCTTATAGATGTATTTGATGGGAAAAAAACTCTTGGTGAGGCAGTACGAAATACCGTTGGTGGGACATTAGCAGGAGGGATTGCTGGTGGGATGGTTGGCAATCTTGTTGGTCAGGAGGAAGCGGGAAAAGGTATCCCATATTTAGAAAGCATGGAATATGCGCATCCTGCATTGCATCCAGGGAGAAGCGCATTCATCGTTGTGAATAATGCGATTGTTGGTTTTCTTGGAGAATTGCATCCGAAATGGCTGCAAAAATATGATTTGCCACAAGCGCCGCTGGTATTTGAAATCGATATGGATGCGGTATTGGGTCGTGAGAAAACCCGTTATCAGTCCGTATCCAAATTCCAACCTGCACGCCGAGATTTGGCATTTGTAATGCCTGAAGCTGTGACGCATGATGATTTGTTAAATGCCCTGAAAGCGGCGGCGAACAAGTTGGTTCAAGAAATCAGCGTGTTTGACGTTTACCGCGGTACGGGCGTGCCTGAAGGCATGAAGAGCGTTGCTGTCAAAATCATTTTGCAAGATATGGAAAACACGCTGACAGATGAAGTCATCGAGCCTTTGGTTGCGAAAATGATTAAAGCGGCAGCTGAAAAAGACGCACAGCTTCGCGCTTAACATAAGACAAAAGTTGTCGCCAAAAATCGCCAATAATATTTGATTTTTTGGTGAGGACTTGATTTTTAAAAGAATTTTGGTAATAATTGCACCAGTTTGAATGAAGGTAAACACATGACACTAACTAAAGCAGAATTGGCTGATATTTTGGTCGACAAAGTCAGCAACGTCACCAAGAATGATGCCAAAGAAATCGTCGAGCTCTTTTTTGAAGAAATCCGCAGCACTTTGGCGCGTGGTGAAGAAATTAAAATTTCAGGTTTCGGCAATTTCCAATTGCGCGACAAACCTCAACGCCCTGGCCGTAACCCTAAAACAGGCGAAGAAGTGCCGATTACCGCACGCCGTGTGGTGACTTTCCATGCCAGCCAAAAACTCAAAGGCATGGTGGAGCATTACTATGACAAGCAACAATAATCCGGTTATTCCTGCCAAGCGTTATTTTACGTTGGACGAGATGTGCCAATTGGTGCAAATCAGTCCGGCTCAGTTTGCCCAATGGCAACATGAAAATAATGTTGTGATTGGATACGGTGGCGATCGATATACGCGCTCAGATGTGGTTAAGTTGTTGAAGCTTAAAGATACGTTTGAACCATATATTGATACGTTCAGCCGTGGCGCTTTGGATGCAAACGGCAATCCTGCCGCCAATGCGGAAGAAGTGCGTCATGGTCTGATGCAGATTTTGTCTGATTTGGAGCATCATCTGGGTTCTGAACAACAAAATCACCATGTCGAGCTGTAATCGATAGGGAAAGTTTAATCAAAAGTGCGAAGGCATACAAAGATTTGCATAATTGATTCTAATAAAGGCTGTTTGAATGATTTTCAGACGGCCTTTATTGTTTTATATTGCTTTCAAAATATCAGAATCTTGATTGCAAATGATTCTATGAAATAGCCGTAAATGTTATACTTAGCCTCTTGTTTGCCGATTGGGAAGAAACAGTCATTAGATAATGCGGATAGATGCCGCCTTTTCATGGCAGACTGAGGTTTTTAAAATAAATGTAACGGCAGAACAAACAGGCTGCCGGACAACATTCAAATCGATGAAATGGATAGCAGAAAATGAGCAGAATCCAACAAACTTTCTCAGCGCTCAATGGCGCAAAAGCACTGATTCCTTATATTACGGTGGGTGATCCCAGCCTTGAGATAACCTTGGCATTGATGCATAGCTTGGTGGCTAATGGTGCTGATATTTTGGAACTGGGTGTGCCGTTTTCTGACCCTATGGCGGATGGCCCGACTATTCAACGTGCGGCTGAAAGGGCGTTGGCAAATCATGTTTCTTTGCGCGACGTATTGGAAACAGTGCGCTTGTTCCGCCAAACCAATGATAAAACGCCGGTTGTGTTAATGGGCTATTTGAACCCAGTACATAAAATGGGTTATCAGGCGTTTGCGCAAGCAGCTGCCGAAGCAGGCGTAGATGGCGTGTTGACCGTGGATTCTCCGGTAGAAACCATTGCTCCTTTACATGAGTCGTTGAAAGCGCAAGGTATTGATTGTATTTTCCTTATTGCGCCAACGACAACTGAGGAGCGTATTCAAACGATTGCCAAAGTAGCCGGCGGTTTTGTGTATTATGTATCGCTCAAAGGTGTAACCGGTGCGGCAAGTTTGGATACTGAAGAAGTTTCGCGTAAAATAGAGCTTTTGCGCAAATACATCGATATTCCGATTGGTGTCGGCTTCGGCATCAATAATGCGGAGAGTGCGCGTAAGATTGGTGCGGTGGCGGATGCCGTTATTGTCGGCAGCCGTATCGTCAAAGAGATTGAAAGCCTCGCGGGTAGCGAGGCTGAAGCAGTAGGCGCGTTGGTTAAAGAGTTGAAAGACGCGATTCGCTAAATTTTTTCATTCCATTGTTTCAGACGGCCTTACGTTCAACAGGCCGTCTGAATTCTGAATCCTAAGGAGTCATTCATGAGCTGGCTAGATAAAATTCTTCCTCCGAAAATTAAAAACCGAAGCAGTTCGTCCAGCGTCCCTGAAGGTCTGTGGCACAAATGTCCGTCTTGTTCGGCAACGGTTTACTCAACCGAGTTGAAACAAAACAGCGAAGTCTGTCCGAAATGTAACCATCACAATCCGCTTTCTGCGCGCGAACGTTTGGACCTGCTTTTGGATGAAGAAGGCCGTGAAGAGATTGCAGCCAATATTAAACCGACAGACCCGCTGAAATTTAAAGACAGCAAGAAATATACGGATCGCCTCACTGCTGCGCGTAAAGTAACCGGCGAGGACGATGCTTTGGTCGTTATGAAAGGCACCATGAACGGCCTGCCTGTCGTGGTGGCTGCTTTTGAATTCCGCTTTATCGGCGGCTCCATGGGTTCGGTAGTGGGTGAACGTTTCGTGCAGGGTGTACGCCGTGCTGTTGCAGATAATTGTTCGTTTATTTGCGTGGCGGCTTCCGGTGGTGCGCGTATGCAGGAGGGTTTGAACTCTTTGATGCAGATGACGAAAACCAGCGCGGCTTTGCATTTGCTGACTGAAAAATGTCTGCCGTTTATTTCCGTATTGACCGACCCGACCATGGGCGGCGTATCTGCCAGCTTTGCCTTCTTGGGCGATGTGGTTTTGGCAGAACCGAATGCTCTGATTGGTTTTGCAGGTCCGCGCGTTATCGAGCAGACTGTACGCGAAACCTTGCCGGAAGGTTTCCAACGTGCAGAATTTTTGTTGGAGAAGGGCGCAATCGACCAAATTGTCGATCGTCGTTCCATGAAAAAACGTATCAGCGATTTGATTACTTTGTTGCGTCATGAAGGTAAAGTAACCGCTGCTTGATGAGCACAATAAGAAAGGCCGTCTGAAAATAATATTTCAGACGGCCTTTTTGATTATTGATGATTAAGCAGTCAATGCGGCTTTCAAAACCTTGTTGACTTCACCCATGTCGGCTTTTCCGGCCAGACGGGTTTTCAGTACGCCCATGACTTTGCCCATATCGGCCATGCCTGATGCACCGGTTTCTGTAATGGCTGCTTCAACGACAGTCTTGATTTCTTCTGCAGACATCATTTGAGGCAGGTAGCGGTTGAGGATTTCGATTTCCGCGTTTTCTTTGTCAGCCAAATCTTGACGGCCGGCTTCGGCATAGATTTTGGCACTGTCTTTGCGTTGTTTCACCATTTTGGTCAGGATGGAGATGACTTTGGCGTCATCAGCTTCAGTACGCTCATCTACTTCAAATTGTTTGATGGCGGCATTAATCAGGCGGATGGTGCTTAAAGACACTTGGTCTTTGGCACGCATGGCGGTTTTCATGTCTTCAGTTAATTGTGTTTTTAGGCTCATAATGTTCTCACTTTATATAAAAAGATGCCGTCTGAAAAACAAAACACACCGCAAAGCTGCCCTTGCGGTGTGTTGTTTATCACAGGGCAGGCCTGTAATTAATACATTTTAGGAGGCAGTTGTTGGCTGCGCAGACGTTTTTGCAGACGTTTGGCTGCAGCAGCTTTTTTGCGTTTGCGTTCGGTAGTTGGTTTTTCGTACGCTTCACGGGCGCGCAACTCGGTCAACAGACCGGTTTTTTCTACGGCACGTTTGAAACGACGCATGGCAACTTCAAATGGTTCATTCTCTTTAACACGAATAGCAGGCATTTTATTTCCTTTAAATTTTGTTTAATCAAACCGTTTTAAGAAATAGAGGACGGTTTGTCATAATGGGGTAGTTGTTGTATCGCTGGTTTGCCTAGGGCAGGGCGGGATACGCGCCGTGATGTAAACATCACCTCCTAACAAGTCGGCTTTTGCCGTGCAAGTGACCTTTTCGGTCAGAAACAATCGGGAGATTATCTTATAAACCCGATAGTCTGTCAAGATTGCAGGCCGTCTGAACGTTTGATTCTGTCTCACTTTTCAGACGGCCTATTTGGTTTTAATAACGACCGGGAACCGTACCCATACGTTGTTTCAACGAAGTCTGCGGCTCATTGAACAATGACGCGTAATAAGTTGCGTTGGTCATGACTTTTTTCACATAGTCGCGGGTTTCGGTGAATGGGATGGTCTCGGCATAGATTGCGCCTTCCAAAGGCGAAGAAGCCTGCCAGTTGCGGGCGCGGCCGGGGCCGGCGTTGTAGCCTGCGGTAGCCATTACTTCGTTATTTTGCAGGCGGCGTTTGGCATCTGCCATGTACCAAGTACCCATGCGGATGTTGCCGTCCATAGTGTAGAGTTCGCTACTGCTCATACCGATTTTGCCGGCGATTTCGCGGGCGGTTGCAGGCATGACCTGCATCAGGCCTTGTGCGCCGACGCTGGATTGCGCGCCCATGACAAAGCGGCTCTCTTGGCGAATCAAACCGTAAACCCATGCAGGGTCAACGCCTGCCTGTGCGGCATAGCGGACGGTCAGGTCTTTAAACGGAGAGAGGTAGCGCAGCTTGTAGTTGAGTTTGTGATCGGTACGGTCGGCACTGTTGATTGCCATGTCGTAGAACTGGTTGTCAAAAGCGACTTGTGCGGCAGTCAGCAGGTTGTCTTCATTGAAGTCGCGGGTGGCAAAACGCCATTCTGCCTGTGCCTGACGGCGCATTTTGGAGTCGCCGTTGCTTTGGCTGTTTTTAAACAGAACCAATGCGCGTTTGATGGCGCCGTCTTCGCTCATGCGGCGGACGTCTCTGGCATCGGCATCGGAAACGTTGTTGCGCGTATTGATGCGGCGGCCCAATTCTTCACCTGCCATTACGGCGTAGAAATTGCGGCCGGAAGCGGCAGCTTTTTCATACATTTCTTTGGCTTGGCTGCTTTTGCCTTGTGCGGCAAAGCTGCGGCCCAGCCAATATTGCCATGTCGGGTCTTTTTGCAGTTTTTCAGGCATATGCTGAATCACGCTTGCCAATTCGTCCCAACGTTGCAGGCGCAAAGCGGCGCGTGCGTACCATTCTAATTGTTCGTCGGTCAGTTGCTTGCGATCGGAAACGCGGCCGTAGTAGCTCAAAGCAGTCGGCATGTTTTGGCTTTGTGCATGGTAGTGGCCCAATACGCCCCATGCGAAGCTGCGTTGTTCGCGGCTGAGGCCGGATTCCATGTCGGATAGGGTGGCGGCGGCAGAAGCGGATTTGCGTGCATCTTTGCCGATCACGCTCAACAGGCTGTATTCGGTCGCACCTTGCGTGCCACCTTCAAAGGGGCTGCCCAATGCGGCGGCGAGGTTGCGTGCATCTGTGGTTTGGCTGTTGCTCAACAAGCCGCGCACGCGACGCCATGCGTCGTTGGTGTTCAGACGGCCTGAAGCTACCGCGCTTTCAACCAAGCGGGTACAGCCGGCAGGCAGTTTGCCGGTCACGCGAACCAGCTCGGCGGCTTTGCTGTAATTGCCGCTGCTCAAATCGGCATAACATTGCACTTCTTGTGCGACGCCGGCGGCGTTCAATTTACTGAATTCTTGACGGAACAAATCCCATTGGCCGCGCGCGCCCAAGGTTTTCAGCCATTCGTTGCGGACGTTTTCAGCCATTGCGCTGTCGCTGGCTTGGGATAAAAATTGTTGTACCCAAGCATCGTCGCCGCGTTTGGCGGCATCGATGGCGCTTTGGTATTGGCTGTAATCGGATAGGATTTTGGATTCGCTGTCGGCGCGGCGTGAAGGAATAGAAGTAGATTTAGGGTGAACGACGGTTTCGGTATTCGAAGCAGTCGGTGTGTTTTGGGTGGCGCACGCCGATAAAACAGCGGCGGTAATCAAGCTGAGGGAGAGAGGGAAAAGACGTTGAACGTTCATTGGATACCGTGTCGTTTTTATAATCAAAATAACTGCTTATTTTAAATGAATTATGCGGAATAACCGAATTACAAACTGATATTTACATTTTCAAAGCCAGGAAATGATTAAGGCCGTCTGAAATATGAAACACTTTTGAGGTATTCCTAATTCAGACGGCCTTTTATGAAGGAAGTCGTCAATCGGGTTTGTGTTCGATATAGTCTTGCGGTTTGTCGGCTTTGTTGGTGCGCGTAACCGTATATTCGCCTTCGATAATGTCTTCATCATCTTTGGCGGAGCTGTAAGTCTGGCGGCTTTGGAAAGACTGCGTAGAAGAAACGGCCGCGTTACCTTTAAATGGAATCAGCAAGAGCAGGGCAACGGCGGTTGAAATAAAGCCGGGGCTGAGCAGGAAAACCGCGGCGGCAGTATAGCGAATCGGCCACAGCATCTGATAGAGGGAAATGTTTTGTCCGCTGCGGACGGCTGCGCCTGCGAGCAATAAGCCGGAGATGCCGGTATGGCGCAGCATAAAGATACCGCTGATAAAGCTGAGAGCCATCAAAAATAGCGTCCAACCGCCGCCAAGCCAGTCGGCAACCCAGACGATGGACATGATTTCCAAAAAGATTAAAACCAAAAAACCGATTCCAAAATACTGCATAAGTGTTTGTTCCTTCATTCAACGGATAGTGTCGATTGTGTTTTATCTAGATAAAGATAAACCTTATTTTTTCAAGCAAATGCTGTGTGAAAAAGGGTAAACGGGTGATGAGGCCGTCTGAACGGAGATATAAAGAAGGCAGATGTTTCAGACGGCCTTTAGATATTCTATCGCATCACATTGTTCCAATCACTTTCAAAATAACTGACGAGAATTTGGTTGTTCAAATAATTTGCTTCAACCTTGCGCCTTGCCATATCGGACGGAAAACGGAACATTTCGGCAACGGTCTGGGCATTAAGATAGCGGGTGGGTACATCGAATTTTTGCGGAATGGGGAAGTTTTGGTCGAAGCCTGCCAACACAAATCCCCATTCGCCAAAGGAAGGGACGTAAACATGATAGGGCGCAGTATTCAACTTGGCCGCTTCGAGGGTGGCAACGACCGACCAGTAGGCGTTGGGGGCGAAGTAGGGCGAGGTGGATTGGACGACGATTTTGCCCTGCGGCTGAAGATGGCGGGCGACGAGGCGGTACATGGGGACGGAGTAGAGTTTGCCCAGCGAGAAATTGGACGGGTCGGGCAGGTCGATGATGATAACGTCGAATTTTTCAGACGACCTTTCCAGCCATTTGGCGGCATCGTCGTTGACGACGTGCATTTTGGGATGGGACAGCGAACCTTGGTTGAGCGCGCTCAAGGTGGCAGAGGTTTTAAAGGTGGCGGTCATGTCGGGGTCGAGATCGACCAAAGTAACATTTTTGATCTGCGGATATTTTAAGACTTCGCGTGCCGCTAATCCATCGCCGCCGCCAAGAATCAGGACGCGTTCGGCGTTCGGCACCATCTGCATGGCAGGCAGAACGAGTGCTTCATGGTAACGTGCTTCGTCGCGTGAGGAGAATTGCAGGTTGCCGTTGATATAGAGGCGGGTGTCGTCTTTCCAGCGTGTAACGACCAGCCGTTGGTAGGGCGAATGGCTTTGATAGACGACGGGGTCGCCGAAATAGCTTTGTTCGGCTTTGAAAGAGATACGGTCGGCGTAGACGAAGGCGGCGGCGAGGACGGACAAGACAATCAGCGCGCGCAGGCAGATGGCGTGGTAGCGGGGTAATTCGGATTTGAATACACGCGCGGTCAGATAGGCGACGGCGGCGTTGAAAATGCCAAACAACAAGGCGGAACGTGCCATGCCGAGTTTGGGGGCGAGCAGGAGCGGGAAGAGCAGGGAAACGGCAAGTGCGCCCAAATAGTCGAAGGTCAGGACTTTGGAAACGAGTTCTTTAAATTCCGCCCCTTTTTGGTTTAACACACGCATGACCAAAGGAATTTCCATGCCGACAACCATGCCGACAATCAGTACAAAAGCGTAGAGCAGGGTGCGGAACGGGGCAGCGGATAAACCGAAGGCCACAAATAATGCCAGCGCGGAAATGCCGCCGATGATGCCGACCAGAAGTTCGATTTCGATAAAGCGGTGCAATACGTCTTTATCTTTAATGTATTGGGTCAGGTGTGCGCCGATACCCATTGAAAACAGATAAAGCCCGATGACGGAGGAAAACTGCAAAATACTGTCGCCCAAAAGATAGCTTGCGAGCGCGGCAATGATGAGCTCGTAAGCGAGGCCGCAGCTGGCGACGATAAAAACGGAGATGATGAGGGTGCGGTGGGCGTTCATGATGACGTTTTTGTTGCTTGAGTGTGGGCAATGTAATGATTTTTAAGGTGGGCTGCAAGTTTATTTATAGGATGTAGAAAAGGCCGTCTGAACGAATTGTTTCAGACGGCCTTTAATCTGTCAGGCATTAATAGCGGTGTTTAAATACCATGCCCACTGCGTAAGAAGATTTTTTCGGCAAATCTTTGTCGTATTTCGGATTGACGTTTTCTTTCAACCAGCCGGCGCCGAGTGTGGCGGTTGTCCGTTTGGAGAAGCTGTAATCGGTGCTGACGGCGACGTGTTTGTAGTCTTCGCCGACAGAGCTTTTACCGTAGGCGAAACCGATTTGAGGTTTGAAATTGCCTACTTTGTATGAGCCGGACACCATAAATTCTTTGGTGTTGTTGATTTCTTTGTCGTAAGAACCGGCTACGTTGCCTGCCGCATCTTTCCATACGCCCCAGCAGCTGAAGCCGTCGCAAGTGTTTTTGGCGTATTGGAACGCGGCATCGACGGAGATTTTGTCTTTGCTGTATCCGGCCATGAATGCATGGGCTTGGAAGTCTTTGGTTTCGGTCGGAGAGTCGTTGGGTGCGTATTCGGCAGCGTAGTGGGCGTTAAAGCCGTTGTTTGGGTGGTTGTAGTCCACACCCCAGCCGAAAACCCAGTCGCCGTCACGTTTTTTATCCGGACTCCAGTCGTTGTTGTTGCGTGCGGCATTGGAACCTGGGGAAACGTTGAATTTGAATTGGAAACCGTTTTTCCAAGGAGACTCATAAGCCATAGAAACGCGACGTTGGCCGAAGCGGGAAATTTTGCCGAATTCCAAAATCGAGCTGTTGGTGTCAAACGGGTTCAGATAAATGCTGTTCATGGGTGTACTGATGTAACCCATTTTGACGGTACCAAGGTTTTTGTAGCTGTTGAGCGCAACGTATGAGTCGGCAGTGCCCCAGCCGCTCCAGCGGTCAGAATCGAAGTAAATAAAGGAGCCAAGTTGCCATTTCAGCCATAAGTCGTTGTTGAGTCGTACTTCATCGGAGAGATAAAGACTGGAACTTTTATCGGAAATGGTTGTATTGGTGACGCCGGTTTTATTGTTGTGTTCGACCTCGGTCATAATGTATATGGTACCGCTCATTTTAGGTTCGGCGTGGGCGATGCTCATGGAAGAGCCGATGAGGGTAATGGCAACAAAACAAGATAACTTGTTCATTTTGTTCTCCTTTTATGTCTTTTTCTTAATTGGGGACGGGGTATTCGGATAATCTTATTTGACAAATTATAAAAAATCAATACATTTGTAATTTATCGTAGGATAAATTGAAAAATAGTTTTCAGTTACGTATTTTTGTGTTAATTTGCCAACAATCTTGGATGGCTCACTATTATCCTGATGGAATATGTGGTTTAAAACACTATTTTCATGACTTGAAATAGACGATTTAACTGCACTGGAAAAATTCTAAATAAATGTAGTCGAGTGTAGTTTGAATCATTAGGCCGTCTGAAAAAGAAGAATACCCAAAAGAAGGAATGAAATATGGCCGGAAAAACCTATCCGCTGTTGGTTGCATCATTGGCTGCCGTATTCGCGTTGTCGGCGTGCAGCCGCGATGTCAAGCCTGCTCCTGAGTTTAAACGTACCGATTATGAGCGCGTGGTGGTCAGCAACGGCGTCGAGCCGGGTACGCTGGATCCTCAGATGAGCGGCGATATGGCGGCTGGTGCGATTATCCGTCAGTTGATGGATGGTTTGGTCGGCACGGATGCCGAAGGCAAAACCATTCCTGCTTTGGCGGAAAAATGGGAGAGCGAGGGAGAGCGTATTTGGACCTTCCATCTGCGTGATGCTAAATGGAGCAATGGCGATCCGATTACTGCCGAAGATTTCGTGTACAGCTTCCGCCGTCTTGCCGATCCGGCCACCGGCGCACCTTTTGGCAGCTATTTGGTCGATGCACAAGTGGAAAATGCGGAAGATATATTAAACGGCAAAGCCAAGCCTGAGACATTGGGCGTCAAGGCGTTGGACGCGAAGACCCTGCAATTTACGCTGATTGCGCCCGTGCCTTATTTCCCCGATATGCTGATTCAGCAATTCACGTTTCCGGTTCACCGCGCCACTGTCGAAAAATATGGCAATAAGTGGACGCAGCCCGGTCATTATGTTTCCAGTGGTGCCTATCTGTTAACGGATTGGAAAGTCAATAGCCACATCAATATGGAACGCAATCCCAATTATTACGATAAAGACAAAGTGGCCATTCCGAAGGCGGTTTTCTTATCAGGTAGCGGTGAGTACAACCGTTATCGCGCCAATGAAATTGATGTGACCTACGGTATTCCCAGCGATCAGGTCAAAGTGGCGGATATTGAGTTTCCGGGACAAGTGAAACGTACAACTTCTTTATGTAGCTGGTATTTGGAGCCGAACCACGAAGCGGCGCCGTTTAACGATCCACGCGTCCGCAAGGCGCTCAATATGCTGACGCGCCGCGACATTGTCGTCAAAGTGGGCGGCCGCGGCGATACGCCTGCGTTCCAATTGACGCCGCCGCAAATGCAGGGCGTGATTCCTGTTTATCCAGAGTGGAAAGAGTGGACGCCTGAAAAACGCATCGAAACCGCGCGTAAACTCTTGAACGAAGCAGGCTACAACGATGACCATCCGCTTGAGTTCGATATTTTGTACAGCACCAGCGAAGCGTCCAAAAAACAAATTACTGCCGTGCAGTCGGTGTGGAAAGCCGCCATTCCGTTTATCCGTCCGACTTTGTCCAACGAGGAATGGAAAACTTATTTGGATACGCGCGCGCAAGGCAATTTCAAGGTTTCGTTCAGCGGCTGGTGTTCCGATTTCAACGATCCAGCAGGTATGCTCAATATCTTGAAATCTAACAACTCAAATAATGCATTCCGCTACAAAAGCGCGGCGTTTGACACATTTATGAACAATACGCTGAAAGATGGTGTCAGCAAGGAAGCACGCAGCAAGCTCTATGCCGATGCGGAGAAGCAGCTTCAAGAAGACGCTGCACTGATTCCGCTGTATCATCAGGTTGAAGTGCGTATGGTTAAACCTGATATTATCGGCTATTCCGACAAAGACCCTTTGCGGAACTACACGGTCAAGAGCTGGTCGTTCGCACCGAAAAAATAGATTGATTATAGACAGCACAAGTTTTCAGACGGCATTGATGACAGAGGCCGTCTGAAACAATAGGAGACATAACACATGAAATCTGTACAACAACGTTTGTCCGCTTTACGCGAAGCCATGAAAAAACATGGCGTGGACGCGTTTGTCATTCCTTCCGCCGATCCGCACCTTTCCGAATACCTGCCCGAGCATTGGCAGGCACGCCGCGATTTTTCCGGCTTTACCGGTTCGGCCGGTACTTTGGTGGTGACCGCCGATAAAGCAGGCGTGTGGACGGACAGCCGCTATTGGGAACAGGCCGGCCAACAGCTTGCGCCGAACGGCATTGAGTTGCAAAAAATGGGCGTTGATGCGCCTTATACCGAATGGTTGGCACAAAATCTGCCCGAGGGCGCAGTGGTCGGCGCGCCGGCCGATATGTTCGCACTCAGTGGCGAGCGCGGTTTGAAACAGGCACTTGCCGCTAAAAACATCCGCCTCGAATATCCTGAAACCTTGTTGGGCGAAGTGTGGGACGACCGTCCTGCATTGCCGACTCCGGAAATCTATGTTCACCATCCCGACTATGTTTCCGAAACGGCGGCCGAAAAACTGGCCCGTATCCGTGCGGCCATGAAAGAGCAGGGCGCAGAGGCGCATTTGGTTTCTTCTTTGGACGACATCGCTTGGATTACCAATCTGCGCGGCGATGATGTGCCGTTCAACCCCGTGTTCTTGTCCCATTTGTTTATCAGCCAAGACAAAGCTGTATTGTTTACCGATGCAGGCCGTCTGAAAGCCGAATCTGCCGAAGCTTTGAAAGCAGCAGGTTTTGAAGTATTGCCTTATGCGCAAGCGGCGGACTATTTGGCAGGCGTTAAGGGCGCATTGCTGATTGATCCGAACAAAACCGCGATCGGCACTTTGCGCCGCCTGCCTGAAGACGTCCGTTTGATTGAAGCCATCCACCCAAGCACATTCTTCAAATCAGTCAAATCCGATGCCGATATCGCCCATATCCGCAATACCATGGCGGAAGACGGCGCGGCATTGTGCGGCTTCTTTGCCGAGTTTGAACAAATCTTGGCAGACGGCGGCGAATTGAGCGAACTGGACATCGACGGCATGCTCTACAAACACCGCAGCCAACGTCCCGGCTTTATTTCGCCAAGTTTCGACACCATCGCCGGCTACAATGCCAACGCCGCCTTGCCTCATTACAGTGCAACGCCGGAAAACAACAGCAAAATCAAAGGCGACGGTATGCTGCTGATTGACTCCGGCGGTCAATACTGGGGCGGTACGACCGACATCACGCGTGTGGTGCCTGTCGGCAATCCGAGTGCGGCCATGAAGCGCGACTACACTTTGGTGTTGAAGGCGCATATTTCTCTGGCGGAGACCATTTTCCCTGAAAACATCAAAGGCCCGATGATTGATGCCATCTGCCGCAAATCGCTCTGGCAGGCGCAATGCGATTACGGTCACGGTACAGGTCATGGCGTGGGCTATTTCCTCAATGTGCATGAAGGCCCGCAAAGCATTGCCGTTGCCGCCGTGCCGCAACCGCATCACGCGATGAAGTCAGGCATGCTGACTTCCAACGAGCCGGGTCTTTACCGTCCGGGCAAATGGGGCATCCGTATCGAAAGCCTGGTAATCAACCGTCCGGTCGAAAACCCAGAGGAAACCGAGTTCGGCAAATTCCTGTATTTTGAAACCGTTACCCTCTGCCCAATCGATACGCGTCTGATCGATACCAAACTGATGACCGGCAGCGAAATAGAATGGCTGAACCAATATCACGCCGAAGTGCGCCGCCGTCTCGAGCCTTTGACAGAAGGCGCGGCCAAAGCATGGCTGATTGAACGCACCGAACCTTTGGCGCGTTAACGTGAAAGGCCGTCTGAAACGGCGGATACAAAGTTTCAGACGGCCTTATAACAACAATTATCTAAAAACTAAAAAAACCTTACCCGACTCCGAATAAAAACAATAACCCGGTCGGAATAGAGAGAGAAACCGGCGCGGCGACGTTACAGACGCCTGCTGCCATTCATCCGATTTCCGCTTCAGGTCAGCTTTGTTTTCACGAGTCCGGTATGTTCAGACAGGACAGCCTGATTATGTTGAAATTCATCATCAAACGGATATGTGCTTCCATCCCGACCATGCTGGTGTTGATTACCGTATCGTTTTTCCTGATGCGGCTTGCACCGGGCAGCCCGTTCACAGGCGAACGCAATTTGCCGCCTGCGGTCATGGCCAACATCGAAGCCAAATACCACCTCAATGATCCGATGTACCTCCAATATTTCCACTACCTCAAGCAGTTGGCGCAGGGTGATTTGGGGCCGTCGTTCAAATATAAAGATTTCAGCGTTAATGAGTTGCTTGCCCAATCCCTGCCGGTATCGGCAGAACTTGGCTTCTACGCCTTTTTAATTGCCGCCATCTTCGGCATGTTTATCGGCATCATCGCCGCCTTAAAACAAAACAGCTGGCTGGATTATTCGCTGATGAGTGGTGCGATGACCGGTATTGTTGTTCCCAGTTTTGTGATGGCGCCGGTATTGGTGCTGGTGTTTGCCGTCAGATTGCAATGGCTGCCTGCGGGCGGCTGGAACGATGGCGCACTGATGAACTTGATCCTGCCTGTCGTTACTTTGTCCATCGGTTATGTGTCCAGTATCGCGCGGATTACGCGCGGCGCGATGATTGAAGTATTGAACAGTCCCTTTATCCGTACGGCACGCGCCAAAGGCCTGCCCATGAGCCGCATCATCCTGCGCCATGCGTTGCGTCCTGCCATGTTGCCGATTGTTTCTTTCTTAGGCCCGGCATTCGTCGGCATCATCACCGGCTCCATTGTGATTGAAAACGTGTTCGGTATTCCCGGCGTCGGACAATTGTTTGTCAACGGCGCGCTCAACCGCGACTACGGCATGATTTTGGGTTTGACGATTTTGGTCGGCATCATGACCATTTTGTTCAACGCCATCCTCGATATTCTGTATGCCATTATTGACCCGAAAATCCGTTATTAATCCCATTTGCGCAAAGGCCGTCTGAAACGTTCAGACGGCCTGAAGAAAGAATAAAAAGCGAGAGAGAATATTATGTTATTCAAAAAGAAGCAGACTCAGGCCCTTGCAGAGGCAGCAGAATACGCCCAAGTACACGGCAAAAGCCTGTGGAGCGACGCATGGCGGCGTTTTAAACAGAACAAAGCGGCGGTGTACAGCATTATCATCCTGTTGTTGATCAGTATTTTTGTGATTGTGGCACCATGGATTGTCCGCTACACCTACGACTTCACCGACTGGGATAATATGCAGATTCCGCCGTCCTTTTCTACCCATCACTATCTGGGTACGGATTTGCTCGGCCGCGATTTGCTGTCTCGTGCGGCAACCGGCGGACGTATTTCCTTGCTGGTCGGTGTGGCCGGCGCATTGGTGGCCGTTGTCATCGGTACGCTTTATGGTGCGATTGCCGGCTTTATCGGCGGTAAGCTCGATTCGCTGATGATGCGCTTTTTGGAAATTTTGAACGCGTTTCCGTTTATGTTTTTCGTGATTCTGCTGACCACGTTCTTCGGCCGCAATCTGCTTTTGATTTTTGCCGCCGTGGGTTTGGTGTCTTGGCTGGACGTGGCGCGTATCGTGCGCGGTCAAACTTTGAGCTTGAAGCATAAAGAGTTTGTCGAAGCGGCGCGTGTGAGCGGCGTGGCAAAACGTAAAATCGTGACGCGCCACATTATTCCGAATGTTTTGGGCGTGGTGATGGTGTATGCCTCTTTGCTGGTGCCGGGCATGATTATGTTTGAATCCTTCTTGAGCTTCTTGGGCTTGGGCGTGCAAGAGCCGATGACCAGTTGGGGTTCGATGTTGCAAGAAGGTGCGATTTCTATGGAAGCTGCACCATGGCAGCTGCTCGTGCCGAGTTTCTTCTTGGTAACCACTTTGTTCTGTTTCAACTTTATCGGCGACGGCCTGCGCGATGCGCTTGACCCGAAAGACCGCTAAACCACAACCAAAAGGATAATCAAAATGACAAAACAGTTACTGGTTGTAGAAAATCTGGACATCAATTTTGAATTGCATGAAAAGAACGTGCACGCCGTGCGTAATGTCAGCTTTAAAGTGGCAGAGGGCGAAACATTGGCTTTGGTCGGCGAGTCCGGTTCGGGCAAGTCTGTAACGTCTATGTCCGTCATGCGCCTGCTGCCTGAGAAATTTGCCCGATACAGCAAAGATTCGCGCATTACTTTTGACGGTATTTCCATTTTGGATGCCGATGAGAAAACCCTGCGTGATTTGCGCGGCAACCGCATCAGCGTGATTTTCCAAGAGCCGATGACATCGCTCAATCCGTTTATGCGTATCGGTGCGCAACTGATTGAAGCGGCGCGTGTGCACAATAAAAAGCTCGGCAAAAAAGAAGCAGGACAAAAAGCATTAGCATTGCTGGAGTGGGTTGGCATCAAAGAAGCCGAACGCCGCATGAAACAATATCCGCACGAGTTTTCCGGCGGTCAGCTGCAACGCATTATGATTGCCATGGCGCTCATCAATGAACCTGACCTGCTGATTGCCGACGAACCGACCACGGCTTTGGATGTGACCATTCAAGCCGAGATTCTCGATTTGCTCCACGATTTGCAACAGCAAATGGGCATGGCGATTATCTTCATTACTCACGATTTGGGTTTGGCGGAACACTATTCCAAAACTGTCTGCGTCATGCGTAACGGCGAAATTGTCGAGCGCGGCAAAATCAAAGAAGTATTTGCCCATCCGAAACACGAATATACCGCCGAACTCATCAATGCCATTCCCAAAGGCATGAAAGAGCCGGAAGAAAACAACGCCGGTGTGTTAATCGATGCCGACAATGTCAATGTTTCTTTCGTATTGAAGCAAAACTTTTTCGGTAAACCGCTCAAAACTTTTGACGCTGTCAAAGGCATCAGCCTCAAAATTAAAGAAGGCGAAACATTGGGCGTCGTCGGCGAGTCCGGTTCCGGCAAATCCACGTTGGGCAAAGCCGTCATGCAGATGCTGCCTTATACAGGACATATCTCCTTTGAAGGCAAAGACCTGAAAAACTATACCGCCGAAGAAGCACGCCGTCTGAAATCGCAACGGCAAATTGTGTTCCAAGATCCGTTCGGTTCGCTTTCACCGCGCCTGACCGTTGGCGAAATTATTGGCGAAGGTTTGACGGTTCACCATCCTGAAATGACTAAAAAAGAACGTATCCAGCGCGTTTTGGAAGTCATGAAGGAAGTGTCCCTGCCGCTTGACGCGCTCAACCGCTATCCGCATGAATTCTCCGGCGGCCAGCGTCAGCGTATCGCGATTGCACGCGCCGTTATCCTGCGCCCGAAATTCATTCTTTTAGACGAGCCGACCTCTGCGCTTGACCGCTCCGTACAATCCAAAGTAGTCGAACTTTTGCGCGACTTGCAGAAGAAATACGGCCTGACTTATATGTTCATCAGCCATGATTTGTCTGTCGTGCGCGCCGTCAGCGACAACGTAATTGTGATGAAGCAGGGCGAAATGGTTGAGTACGGCAGCGCGGATCAGATTTTCCATCATCCGCA
This sequence comes from Neisseria sp. 27098_8_139, assembly GCF_041433195.1. Classification (NCBI taxonomy): domain Bacteria; kingdom Pseudomonadati; phylum Pseudomonadota; class Betaproteobacteria; order Neisseriales; family Neisseriaceae; genus Neisseria; species Neisseria sp. 27098_8_139. The sequence goes on along the minus strand of NZ_JAPWBA010000003.1, from coordinate 142,160 downwards.
AAACGATTACACCAAACGTTTGATTAACGCCGCATTTGATTTGTAGAAAAGGAAAAGGCCGTCTGAAAAGAAATTTTCAGACGGCCTTTACGGAATTCTTTGGATTTGAAAATAAAAAAGACTTGAATCATCAAGTCTCGCATTTCATTTTCACTAGATAAAAAAATATCAAGAATGGCGGAAGCGGTGAGATTCGAACTCACGGAGGGCTATCAACCCTCGACGGTTTTCAAGACCGTTGCATTAAACCGCTCTGCCACGCTTCCATTCTTGAAGCCGTAATATTAATGGAACTTACGGCCTTTGCCAAGAGGTATTTTAGAAAAAATATCTAGGATTCTGTTTTTATTTAGATTGTTCTTCACGCATGAATACCCATTCGGCTTCGTTTGAAGCTGCTTCATTGAATGAATAGCCTTCGTAGTCGAAGTTTTTGAGCATTTCAGGCTCGGTAATGCCGTGTTCTGCCGCGTAGCGCACCATCAAACCGCGCGCACGTTTGGCGTAGAAGCTGATGATTTTGTATTTGCCGTTTTTCTCGTCTTTAAAAATCGGCGTAATCAGGCGTGCGTTGAGTTTTTTGGTGTTGACGGATTTGAAATATTCTTGTGAGGCGAGGTTGATTAAAACGTCGCTATCGGCCTGCTTCAGCGTTTGATTGAGCAGGTCGGTGATTTTATCGCCCCAAAATTCGTAGAGGTTTTTGCCGCGCGAGTTGGCAAAGGCCGTGCCCATTTCCAAGCGGTAGGGTTGCATCAAGTCGAGCGGGCGCAGTACGCCGTATAAGCCGGAGAGCAGGCGGACGTGTTGTTGCAGGTAGTCGATTTGTTCCGGTTTGAGCGTATCGGCGGCGATGCCTTCATAGACGTCGCCGTTGAACATAAATACGGCCTGTTTGGCGTTTTCAGGGGTAAACGGCGTGTGCCATACGGCATTGCGTTCGGCATTGAGCAGGGCGATTTTGTCGGAAACATGCATCAGCTCGGCGATTTGTTGAGGGGCAAGCTGACGCAACTCCTGCATCAGGATTTCTGCTTCGGGCAAAAGGTCGGGCTGGGTAAAGCTGCTGACGGGGGAGGGGTCTTTTTCGTTGAGGTTTTTGGCTGGGGATAAGACAAAAAACATGATAATTTCGGCTTTGAAATGAATAATGTGTGGGATTGTAGGTTTAAAATCGGGGAAGAACAAGATGGAATAAACGCATTAATTGAATGCTTTTATTGAAACGTATTTCTGTTGAAAGTAAAATTCGAAGCTTCCACCTGATTCTGACATTTCTATTTGAGGAGAATATCATGTCTAAAACCATTATCCATACCGACAAAGCCCCTGCCGCGATTGGCGCATACAGCCAAGCAGTCCGCGCAGGCGATACGGTTTATATGAGCGGTCAGATTCCTTTGGATCCGGCTACGATGACTGTGGTCGGCGATGGCGACTTCCGCGCCGAAGCAGTGCAAGTATTTAAAAACCTGCAAGCCGTAGCAGAAGCGGCAGGCGGTTCTTTGAACGATATCGTCAAACTCAATGCTTATTTGACTGATTTGGCCAACTTTGCCGTATTCAATGAAGTGATGGCTGAATTTATCGAACAACCTTTCCCTGCGCGTGCGGCGGTTGGTGTGGCTAGTCTTCCTAAAGGCGTTCAGGTTGAAGCAGAAGCAGTATTGATTTTAAATGCATAATTGATGTTTTCAGACGGCCTGGGCTGGGCTTGAGGCCGTCTGAAAATAAGAACAACGGAAAACAATAATAATGGCACATTACGCAATCGGAGACATTCAAGGCTGTTTTGACGAGCTGACTTTATTGCTTGCCAAAATCGGCTTTAATCATGGTACGGACACCCTTTGGCTGGTTGGTGATATTGTCAATCGCGGCCCGAAGTCCTTGGAAACCCTGAAATTTGCCAAAGAGCATGACAGCAGTGTGCAAATGGTTTTGGGCAATCATGATTTACATCTTTTGGCAGTCGGTTGCGGTGAAGGAACGCTCAAGCGCAGTGATACAGTTGAGCCGATTTTGACCCATCCCGATAGTCATGCCATGCTTGACTGGCTGCGTCATCAACCGCTGTTGGTGCGCGGCGACAGGCATGTGATGGTGCATGCCGGTATTTTGCCGCAGTGGTCTGTTGATAAGGCCGAAAGCCTTGCCCGTGAGGCTGAGGATGAATTGCAAGGTAAAAAATACAGGAAATTTTTTGGCAAAATGTACGGCAACAAGCCAACCGAGTGGACGGGCGATTTGACAGGCTATGAGCGCCTACGCATGATTATCAACGTCTTTACCCGTATGCGTGCGCTGACGTACAAAGGCGAATTGGATTACGAATATAAATCCACTCTGAAAAAAATGCCGCTTTACCTGCGCCCTTGGTTTAAAGCGCCTGATAGGCAGAATTTGGATTATATTACCGTGTTCGGACATTGGTCGTCATTGGGCTACGTTAATACCGATCAGGTCATTGCTTTGGATACCGGCGCGTTGTGGGGCGGAGAGCTGACGGCGGTCAATTTGGATACCAACGAAGTGATACAGGTACCGTCCTTGGGCGGATTGGATTGGAAAACGGCATTGAAATAGTTTGGATAAGATAAAAGGCCGTCTGAAATGTTTCAGACGGCCTTTTCGTATTGGTTAATCCAAAGAAGGCAGGAGTTTGTCCGGATTCATAATGCCATAAGGGTCAAGCTGATTTTTGATGGCATGCATCAGAACGAGTTCGGCCTGCGTACGCACACGGGGCAGCCAATGTTTTTTGATGATGCCTACGCCGTGTTCTGCGGCAATCGTGCCGTGGCAGGCAAGGATGTTTTCATAAACAATGGTATTGACGGCATCCTCGTATTGGTAGGCTTCGTTGCTCAATACGTTGGGCAGGAATGTATTGTAATGCAGGCTGCCGTCGCCTAAATGTCCGAAGCAGACAATCTGTATGCCGGGAAAGCGGGTTTCTAAGGCAGGGGCGCATTGGCGGACAAAGGCGGCCACTTGGGCGATAGGGACGGCGATATCGTGTTTGATGCTGGTGCCGAGTTTGCGTTGGGAAGCGGAAATATTTTCACGCAAGGTCCATAAGTCGGATCGCTCTTGTTCGGATTGCGCCAAGATGCTGTTTTCCCATCCGTTTTGATAGAGAAATTCGGCAAGCTTTTCATCCAGTCCGGCATCGGGAACGGAATCTGCAAGTTCAATCAAAATATGCCATTCCGCATCGGCAGGCTTTTTGAGTTGGCTGAATTCCGAAGATAAATCGAGGGCAAAGCGGCTGATCAGCTCGAAGCTGGTCAAGCGCTCGGCAAAATGGCCTTGCACCGCAGTTAAAAGAGAGACGGCGGATTCAATATCGTCTAAACCTACCCATGCGGTCGCTTTGGTTTTGGGCTGGGCAAAGAGTTTGAGTGTGGCGGCGGTAATGATGCCCAATGTTCCTTCGCTGCCGATAAAAAGATGGCGCAAGTCGTAGCCGGTCGTGTTTTTGTGCAGGGGCTGAAGGTGGGAAACCAGTTCGCCGTTTGGTAAAACGACTTCCAAACCCAATACCAAATCGCGCATGCTGCCATAACGCAAGACATTCAAACCGCCAGCATTACAGGCGATATTGCCGCCGATTTGGCAAGAGCCTTCGCTGGCAAGGCTGAGTGGAAACAGTCGTCCCGCTTCGGTTGCCACATTTTGAGCATTCTGCAAAATCACGCCTGCTTCAACCGTCATGCTGTTGTCGGCAAGGTTGATATCGCGGATGCGGTTGAGCTTGGAGAGATTGAGCAGTACGCCTTCGGTGGTTACCGTTGCGCCGCATAATCCGGTATTGCCGCCTTGCGGGGTTACGCGGATGCGGTTTTCAAAACAGAAACGCATGATTTTCTGCACGCTCTCGACGGAGTTCGGCTGTAAGACAATATCCGGCGAAGAAACAAAACGGCGGCGTTGGTCGTTTAACAAGGCCGGAGTGGCTTCGATGATTTCAGAGGCGGAAAGAAACTCAGCAAAACGGTCGTGAAGGTGCATGGCAGTCAGGCGGAAAAGTCGGGAAGGGGAGTGTGAGAAATGTAAAAAAGCAGGATACACAATGGTATCCTGCTTTTCTTATATTCAAAAGAATATTATTTAGCAGCTTCAGAAGCAGCGGCTTCAGTAGCAGATGCAGCAGCTTCAGTAGCAGAAGCAGCGGCTTCAGTAGCTTCGGTAGCAGCAGAAGCAGCGGCTTCAGTAGCAGATGCAGCAGCTTCAGTAGCAGATGCAGCAGCTTCAGTAGCAGAAGCAGCGGCTTCAGAAGCAGCAGAAGCGGCAGTTTCAGCAGCTTTATCAGCACCGCCACAAGCGGCCAAAGCTAAAGACAACAAAGCAGCAGCGAACAGAGATTTTTTCATTTTTGAGGACCTTTTTTAAATCGATTTAAACTAAAAATAGCCGTCAAACGGCCTGTACAGTAGAAATTCATTGCTGAATTTTCGTTATTATGCCCCACGGGGTAGGCCAATGCAACGTTGCTTAACCGTTTGCGGACTAAAATCAATACAAAATTAGCGAAAATAATGTAAATCAGGGAGGCAGGTAAAAAATCATCTAAAAATATTCATAATTAATGAAAATTTTAAAAGTTGTTTATATTCAATAATTTGATTATTTTTAACTGTTGTTGGTTTTAAGGATTTAGAATGTTTTTGCGTTTGGGGAAATTTTTGTAATTTAGCAACTTTGTGTTGTGAAAAAGCAACTTTTATGGATTGGAATCATTCAATTTTGTTTTTTATATAGACTTTTTCGGGTTTGTTGTGTTCGCCAAAAGTATTTGTTTAAGGTAAACCGATTGTTTAGTTACAGCTGTGATAGAATAGCCTGAACCTGACTTTTAAATATTGATTAAGGACGACATGATGTCTATTGTTAAAAATTCCGTAGTTTCCCTGCATTATGAAATGTACGATGCAAACAACCAGTTGTTGGACAAAACCGAAGAGCCGATTGCTTACCTGCATGGCGGTTATGACGGTATTTTCCCTTTGGTGGAAGAAGCGTTGCACGGCAAAAATGTAGGCGATACTGTTGAAGTGGCTTTGTCGCCTGATGATGCCTTCGGCGAGCAAGATCCTGAGCTGGTACGTATTGAAGATGTAAGCGTATTTCCTGTTGAAGTTGAAGTCGGCATGATGTTTGAAGCCGATGATCCGGAAACAGGCGATGTATTGATTTATCGTGTAACCGATGTTGCCGACGGTAAAGCCGTAGTGGACGGCAACCATCCTTTGGCCGGTATGAAAGTATTGTTCAAAGCGATTGTTGAAGGTGTACGCGATGCGACAGAGGAAGAAATTGCCCACGGCCACGTACATGGCCCGCACGGTCATCACCACCACTAATCAGGCTTGAAGCATGATAAAGGCCGTCTGAAAAGGAATGAAACCTTCCTTTCCAGACGGCCTTTAAGTTTTTACAAGACAGATAAATAGGAAATTTTGGCGCAGGTCAAATCAAACAGGGAAATATGGATTTTGTTAGAGATTACAATGAATTACATGTAACGGTGCGACAAGATCTGTATTAAGATTCAGATATTGGTAAAACAGGCAGAGTGCAATGAGTGAGACATTGGAGCAGCAGGCCGTAGCGGCCGGTATTGATTTAGGCTACCACGACATCAACGGTACATATCATGCGACCAAACCTGAAGTTTTGGAATCGATTGTTGCTGTTTTGGACAAAAGCAAACCGGATTCAGACGGCCTTTATCTGAATACGATGGTCGCGCATGAAAACGGCGAAGAATCTTTACAGATGCCGTCTGAATTTTATGGTGCGGAAGCGGTCGTATTGATTGATGAGGCGGATGAGTGCCAGACCTTGACTTTATATCCGGGCGACAACGATACGCTTTGGATTAAGCTGCCCCAACTGGCTTGCGGTTATTACACTTTGTCGGCCGAGACCGGCGGAAAATGTTGCCTTGTACGCCTGATTGTTGCGCCTGAATCGGTTTACCAGCCCAAACTGCTTGCCAATGGTGGTCGGATGAATGGTTTGACCATGCATTTGTACAGCCTGCGTTCCGAGCGCAACTGGGGTATAGGCGACTTTACCGATTTGCTGAACCTGATGAAATATGCGGCGGAGAAAAAGCTGGATTTTGTCGGTATTAACCCTTTGCACGCCTTGTTTACCAGCAAGCCTGCCTTTGCCAGCCCGTATAGCCCTTCTTCGCCCGAATGGCTTAATCCGATTTACTTGGATATCGAGAAAGTCGGTGCGTTTACTTATAACGAGCAACTGAAAAACTGGCTGGCACAATCGAAAATTCGTCAGCGCATCGCCGCTTTGCGTGTTACGGAAACAGTGACTTATACGGCGGTTTGGGCATGCAAGCGTGATGCGCTGCATATGGCGTTTAACGCATTTGAACAAGATACTTGCGAAGCTGCGGCAAATGAACGCGCTGCATTTGAAGCATTTGTTACGGGAAAAGGCAAAGCTTTGCAGGGCTTCGGTTTGTTTGAGGCTTTGGACCAGTATTACAGCCGTCCCGGACAAGTGGGTTGGCAGTCATGGCCGTCTGAATTTCATCAGCCTGATGGCGAAGCAGTAGAAAAATTCGCGCGCGGCCATGAGCGGGAAATCCGTTTTTATCTGTGGCTGCAATGGCTTTGTGCGGAGCAGTTGCGCGAAGTCAACCAAGCCGCTGTCGAATACGGTGTCAAACTCGGTATTTACGGCGATTTGGCGGTTGGCGTGGCGCGAGGCAGCGCGGATACTTGGTTAAACCGCCAAGATTATTGTATGGACGTATCTGTTGGTGCTCCGCCCGATCCTTTGGGGCCGACAGGGCAGAATTGGAATTTGCCGCCGCTTAATCCGTCGATGTTGAAACATACGGGCTATGAAAAGTTTGCCCATCTGTTGCGCGAAAACATGCGCCTGTATGGCGTGTTGCGGATTGACCATGTGATGGCGCTGTGTCGTTTGTGGTGGGTTTTAAACGATAAAACAGCAGATTTCGGTGCATACGTGCATTACGACGCCGAAGTGACTTTTGCCATATTGGCTTTGGAAAGCCAGCGAAACCGTTGCGTCATCATTGGCGAAGATTTGGGTACGGTACCCGATCAAGCGCGTTATCTGCTCAACCGCTATCAAGTGTTCTCCTACAAAGTGATGTATTTCAGCAAGGGCTGGAACGGTTTCCAACTGCCTGAAGAATACCCTGAGCAGGCGATTACGGTCATCAGTACCCACGATGTCGCGCCACTGGCAGGTTATTGGATGGGCAAAGATTTGGATACGATGTTCAAACTCGGTACTTTGCCTGATGCAGCCGCTTTTCAGACGGCCTTGGATGAGCGCGAACACGATAAAGCCGATTTGCTGGACAAATTGAAATATACCGGCTGTCTGGGTGCAGACGTGCAAATGCCGGCAAAAGCCGATGAAACTTTGCTGGCGGCTTTGCACAAATACGGCGCATTGAGCCGCAGCAAGCTTTACGCCGTACAACTGGAAAACCTGCTGGGCGTCATTGACAATTTGAATGTCCCCGGCGTGCCGGACGGTTATCCGAACTGGGCGCAAAAAATGCCGGTTTCTTTGGAAGATTTCCTACAACACCGCCTCATGGGTGGCCAACTTGCCATTATTGACGAGGTACGCATGAAAACAAACAGCTAAATCAAGGCTTATCATGAACTTGACCAAATCGAGCGCGATACGGTCGAAAGCCTGTTTCTTGCCACCCACAGCGACTTGTTCGCTTATCTGGGACGACACCGCCTTGCAGAGGGCGATGAAGTAGTGCGCGTTTTGATTCCCGGCGCAGTAAGCGTGGATATTGTGAACCGCCGCAGCGACGAACTCATCATGCCGTCTGAAAAAATTGATGAACGCGGTTTCTTTGTGGCTGTTTTGCCCGATGATGCGCCCGATTACGCTTTGAGTATCCGTTATGCCGAAGACTCCGAGCCTGTGATTGAAGAAGACCCTTATCATTTCAGCTCTGCGTTGTAAGAGATGGATTCTTGGCTGTTGGCCGAAGGCAAGCACCTGCGTCCTTATGAGACTTTAGGCGCGCATTTTGCCGAGTTGGACGGCGTGAAGGGCGTACACTTTGCCGTATGGGCGCCAAATGCGCAACGCGTTTCCGTTATCGGCGAATTCAATAACTGGGACGGCCGCCGCCATGTGATGCGTTTCCACCGCGACAACGGCATTTGGGACATCTTTATTCCGGCAGTCAAACTCAACGCCCTCTACAAATTTGAAATCCGCAATGCCAACGGCGATGTGTGCGAAAAAGCCGACCCGTATGTTTTCGGTGCGGAACTGCGCCCGACCACGGCATCTATCGTGCGCGGTTTGCCTGACGAAGTCGAAGAACCGGCTTTCCGCGCCCGTGCCAACGCCATTGATGCGCCAATCAGCATTTATGAAGTGCATTTGGGTTCTTGGAAACGCAATCCGGAAAATAATTTCTGGTTGACTTACGAAGAGCTGGCCAAAGAATTGGTGGCATACGTCAAAGACATGGGCTTCACCCATATCGAATTCCTGCCTGTTTCCGAATATCCGTTTGACGGCTCATGGGGCTATCAGGCAACCGGTTTGTATGCGCCGACCAGCCGTTTCGGTTCGCCGGAAGAATTGCGCGCATTGATTAAAGCCGCGCACGACGAGGGTATCAGCGTTATCCTCGACTGGGTGGTCGGCCATTTCCCGACCGACGATCACGGTCTGGCCAAGTTTGACGGCACCGCGCTTTACGAACATGCCGACCCGCGCGAAGGCTACCACCAAGACTGGAACACCCTAATTTACAACTTCGGCAGAAACGAAGTGAAAAACTTCCTGCAAGGCAACGCCCTGTATTGGATAGAACGTTTTGGCTTTGACGGTATCCGCGTTGACGCGGTGGCTTCGATGATTTACCGCAACTATTCGCGCAAAGACGGCGAGTGGATTCCGAACCAATACGGCGGCCATGAAAACCTTGAAGCCATCGCTTTCCTGCGTGATACCAACACCATGTTGAAAGAGGAAGTTCCGGCAGCGACTGAAATCGCCGAAGAATCTACTTCGTTCGCCAATGTAACCCGCCAAGAAGGTTTGAACTTCAGCTTCAAATGGAATATGGGCTGGATGAACGATACTTTGCGTTACATGATGGAAGACCCCATCAACCGCAAATACCATCACAACAAAATGACCTTCGGCATGATGTACCAATACAGTGAAAACTTCGTCCTGCCGCTCTCGCACGACGAAGTCGTACACGGCAAACGCTCGCTGCTCGGACGGATGCCCAGCGACTGCTGGCAGCAATTCGCCAACCTGCGCGCCTACTACGGCTTCATGTACGGTTTCCCCGGCAAAAAACTTTTGTTTATGGGCAACGAGTTCGCGCAAGGCAGAGAGTGGAACTACAACGAAGGACTGGATTGGTTCCTGCTGGAGCAAGAGGGCGGCTGGCACAAAGGCGTGCAAGACTTCGTACGCGAGTTGAACCATGTCTATAAAGACACTGCGCCGCTTTACCAATTAGACCAATGGCCTGAAGGCTTTGAGTGGCTGGTTGCCGATGACGGCGACAATTCCGTATTCGTCTTCGAGCGCCGCGACCGCGAAGGCAACCGCGTTATCGTCATCAGCAACTTCACGCCTGTGGTGCGTGAAGGCTACCGTTTTGGTGTGAATTCTGCCGGCGAATACCGCGAAATCCTCAATTCAGACGACCTGCATTACAAAGGCAGCGGCGTTTCTGCCGGCGCAACGGTGGAGACAGCAGAAGTTTGGTCGCATGGCAAACCAAATTCCCTGTCTGTTACCGTACTGCCGTTGGCAACCGTTTACCTGTATCAGGCGGCAGTCAAAGACGAAGCGTAAATCAACTTTGAGGGTGGGCATTATGCCGGCCTAATCAGCTGAAAATTAAAAGATAGTGACATCAATATGACTCAAGGCCGTCTGAAAGATTTTCAGACGGCCTTATATTGGACACGAAACCAAATACATACCAAGGAATCATTCTATGACTGCCAAATCATGGCATATCGAGGAAGGCAAGCCTTATCCCATGGGCGCGACCCTGACAAGCAAGGGCGCGAATTTCACCTTGTTTTCCATCAATGCTGAAAAGGTAGAATTGTGTCTGTTTGATAAAGATAAAGAAACCCGTTTGGAGATGCCTTCGCGGCGCGGTTCGGTATTTTACGGATTCGTGCCGGACGTTAAGGCAGGGCAGCGATACGGTTTTCGTGTGTATGGACGTGAAAACGCAGAATACAGCTCATGTTTTAATCCCAACAAATTACTGATTGACCCGTATTCCAAAAAAATTGACGGCAAACCAAGCTACCGTACCGCCGAAGAAATGGCATGGTTCAGGCCGGAAGATGAACGCGACAATGCCGCCGTTGCACCGAAAAGCGTCGTGATCGGACGCAGCCGATTTAATTGGGCCAAAGATTGCCGTCCGGAGATACCGTGGGGCAAAACCGTTATTTATGAAGCCCATGTCAAAGGGTTTACCAAGCAGTTCCCCGATTTGAAATATGCAGGCACTTATAAGGCCTTGAGTGATAAACGGTTTTTGGCTTATCTGCAAGAATTGGGGGTGACGACGGTCGAGCTGCTGCCGATTCATTATCATCTGGACGAATACCATCTTCAGCAGATGGGTTTGAGCAATTATTGGGGCTACAACACTTACTCCCATTGTGCCGTCGAGCCGTCTTATGCCGATAATCCCGAGCGTGCGGCGGCGGAGTTTAAACAGGCAGTCAAAGCCTTGCATCAGGCAGGTTTGGAAGTGATTTTGGATGTCGTGTACAACCACACGGCAGAGCAGGACGACAAAGGCCCGATGCTGTGTCAGCGCGGTATCGACAACACCTTATGGTATTGGCACACCTCTTACGGCAGCTATGAAAACTGGTCAGGTTGCGGCAATACGCTCAATATTGTCCGTCGCGACGTTACCCGTTGGGCGGCAGACAGCCTGCGCTATTGGGCCGAAGAGTTTCATGTTGACGGCTTCCGTTTTGACTTGGGAACCGTATTGGGACGCGAGCCCGATTTCCAATCGTATGGCCGTTTTTTCCAAGTCTTGTATCAAGATCCGGTTTTGGCCGGTTTGAAGCTGATTGTTGAAGCATGGGACATCGGCGAAGGCGGCTATCACTTGGGCAATTTCCCGCAACCTTTTACTGAATGGAACGGCCGTTTCCGTGATGATATGCGCGCGTTTTGGTCTTGGGAAAGCGGTAATTTGGGCGCATTTGCCGAACGCTTGGCCGGGTCGTCCGATATTTTCAACCACAGCGGCCGCCGACCGTCTGCCAGCATCAACTTCATTACTGCACACGACGGCTTCACTCTGCGCGATTTAGTCAGCTACAACGAAAAACACAACGAAGCCAACGGTGAAAACAACCGCGACGGGCATAATGAAAACATCAGCTACAACCACGGCGTAGAAGGCGAAACCGATGATGAAGAGGTTTTGCTCAACCGCGAATACACTTCCAAAGCGCTGCTTGCCTCTTTATTTTTATTCAACGGTACGCCCATGCTGTTGGCCGGCGATGAGTTCGGCAACAGTCAGCAAGGCAACAACAACAGCTACTGCCAAGATAATCCGATTACATGGTTGGATTGGCAAAATGGGTCTCATGTGTTGCAAGATTACACTCAAGAGCTGATACGCGTACGCAGCCAAATCAAGCTGCTGACAGATGATTGCTGGTGGGAAAAAGAGCGTGTGCAATGGCTCAATGCTGATAGCAGCCCGATGACCGAATATTGTTGGCACAACAGGGGCAGCAAGGCGATTCAGATCGTTTTGGATGACGAGTGGCTGCTGTTGGTAAATGCCAAACGTAGCCGTCAGTTATTTAATCTGCCTCAAGGTAATTGGGAAATTTCTTGCGTACCATCAGAGAAATTAAATTACGAAGAAACAGGAAAATGTGTTGTTGAGCACATGGGGATTTGGATTTTGCATAAAACAAATTAAATGGGAATTAAACTATTGTTTGATTAACACTTTGATATTTTATTGGTATTTGTTCATTTTTGGCTTCGTGGTATAAATCGGAAATGCCGATAAGATGATTAATGGTTTAATTGTTAATTAAATGTTTTATAAAGAAAAAAATATCCTTTTTTTAAATCTTTCCGCTATAATTCCTTGTTGTGTAACAAACCTACGCGTCATTCCTTTCAGACGGCCTGTTACCGTTGTCAGGCCGTCTGAAAACCGAGTTTCGTTGTTTTTAATAAAACTATCAGGCGCGTTGTCCAGTGCCTCACGCTAGAGAAAGGCTTCCATGGCTAAGAAAAAACTCCCTATCTCCGGTTACGATTACGTAATGCCTAAACCGGACGCCGAAACCATCCGTAAATCCATCGTTTACAAGCTGATTTTTATCTTGGGCGTAGATCCGAAGGAGGCAACTTCACATCAATGGCTCAACGCCGCCATGCTTGCCGCGCGTGACCTGATTGCGGAAGATTTCCTCAAAACACGCCGCGCCCACATCGACAACGGCAAACGCATGGTTTATTACCTGTCTATGGAGTTCCTACTCGGCCGTTCGTTTGTCAACGCGCTGATTAACGAAGGTGTTTACGCCGAATTTGAAGAAGCTTTCAAACAACTGGGCAAAGAATTTGCCGATGTCTGCGAACAAGAAGAAGATCCGGGTTTGGGTAACGGCGGTTTGGGCCGTCTGACCGCCTGCTTCCTCGACTCTTTGGCAACCCTGCGCATTCCTGCTATGGGCTACGGCATCCGTTACCAATACGGTATGTTCAAATAAGAAATCGTGGATGGCCAACAAGTTGAAAAACCCGATTTGTGGCTCGACCAAGATTTGGCATGGCAGTTTGCCCGTCCGAACAAACAATATTCCGTACGTTTCGGCGGTCAAGTATTGAACTTGGGCGACAAAAAAGAATGGCAGCCGAGCGAAGAAATTTCCGCTTGGGCATACGATGAAATCATTCCGGGCTATGGCGGCGAATGTGCCAATCCATTGCGCTTGTGGACTGCACACGCAGGCAACCTGTTTGACCTTACCGACTTCAACCGAGGCGATTACGCTTCCGCCGTCCGTGCGCAAAACAGCGATGAAAACATCTCACGCGTCCTGTATCCGAACGACTCTACCGAATCTGGCCGTGAATTGCGCTTGAAACAAGAATACTTCTTGGTTTCCGCATCCGTACAAGACATCGTAGCGCGCCATAAATGCCGTTTCCCAAGTATCCGCACTTTGGCCGACGAGGTTGCCATCCACTTGAACGACACTCATCCGGTGCTCGCCATTCCAGAATTGATGCGCATCCTGATTGACGAAGAGGGTATCGCATGGACTGAAGCATGGAATATGTGCTGTAAGATTTTCTCTTACACCAACCACACATTGATGAGCGAGGCCTTGGAAACTTGGCAGGTTGACCTGATGGGCCGTCTGCTGCCGCGCCATTTGGACATCATCTTTGAAATTAACGCCTACTTCCTCAATGCCTTACGCGCCATTGGCAACTTCGACGACGACTTTGTCCGCCGCGTATCCATCATTGATGAAACCCACGGCCGCCGTGTCCGCATGGCATGGCTTGCTGTGATCGGTTCGCACAAAGTCAACGGCGTGGCAAAAATCCACTCCGATTTAATGACCACATCCATCTTTGCCGACTTTGCCAAAATATTCCCGGAACGCTTTACCAACGTAACCAATGGCGTAACCCCGCGCCGCTGGATCAACATTGCCAACCCGGGCTTGACCAAATTCTTGGACAAACATCTGGGTAATGAAGACTGGCGTCTGCATTTGGACAACCTGGCCAAGCTAAACGACAAAGTGGACGATGCCTCCGTACAGGCAGAATTCGGCGAAGTAAAAAAAGCCGCCAAAGAGCGCCTTGCCAAATACATCGAAACCGAACTGGGCATCAAAGTTAATACCGATGCACTTTTCGACATCCAAATCAAACGTATCCACGAGTACAAACGTCAAGCATTGAACGTGATGCACATCGTCGACCGCTACAACAAAATCCTGGAAAACCCCGATTTTGATTGGCAGCCGCGCGTGTTCATCTTTGCCGGTAAAGCCGCATCCGCCTATTACATGGCGAAGAAAATCATCCGTCTGATCAACGACGTTGCCAAAGTCATCAACAACGACACCCGAATCCGCGACCTGATTAAAGTCGTTTACATCCCGAACTACAGCGTCAGCCTCGCCCAAATCATCATTCCTGCCGCCGATTTGCACGAACAAATCTCACTGGCAGGTACGGAAGCATCCGGTACCAGCAACATGAAATTTGCCCTCAACGGCGCAATCTGTATGGGTACACTGGACGGCGCGAACGTCGAAATTTTGGAAAAAGTCGGTGCGGACAACTGCTATATCTTCGGTAACACCGTAGAACAAGTCGAAGAAATCCGTCGCAACGGTTACGACCCGTTGAGCTATATCGAGCGAGACAGCGACCTGCGCCGCGTCGTCAACCAGATCAGCCAAGGCACTTTCTCTCCGGAAGAGCCAAACCGCTACAACGACGTGTTGCAACCATACGGCGACTTCTATCAACTGATGGCTGATTTCCGCAGCTACATCGACACGCAATACAAAGCGGACGAACACTACCGCAACGTATCCGCATGGCGCAAATCAGCCTTGATCAACATCGCCAACATGGGCTTCTTCTCATCCGACCGCTCCATCGTCGACTACTGCCGCGATATTTGGTACATCAAACCATTGAGCGAAAAAGAATTGCCCGGCAGGAATTAAGCGTTGAGCAGATAGCGAAAGCCGATACATTGGGAAGGTGTATCGGCTTTTTTCAGGTGTTATAATCTGTTTCAATAATTATATTTATGGTTGGTTACGTTTATGTCCCAAACTCACAACGAAAATTCCCGCGTCAAGATTCCCGCCATTTTGCACCTAATGCGTTTGGGCTATGATTATCTTTCACTAAAAAATGCAAATTGGGATAAATCAACCAATATTTTCCCCGAAATCTTCATAGAAAGCCTCTGTCGCATCAATCCCGATTTATCGCCGGACGATGCACGCCGTTTGCTGACCGACATTACTATTGAGTTAGACAACGAAGACTTGGGGCAAAAATTTTACGAACGCCTCACCAATCAATCCGGTGGCAAGAAACTGATCGACTTTCAAAATTTCAATAACAACAGTTTCCACGTTGTAACCGAATTGCCCTGCATTAACGGCGATGAAGAATTCCGCCCCGACATTACCCTGCTGGTAAACGGCATGCCTTTGGTATTTATCGAAGTCAAAAAGCCCAACAACAAAGGCGGAATCGGCGAAGAGCGGGAGCGCATGGGCAAACGTGCGAAAAATCCCAAATTCCGCCGTTTCATCAATATCACTCAATTCATGATTTTTTCCAACAACATGGAATACGACGACGGCGCGACCGAGCCGGCGCAAGGCGCGTTTTACGCTTCGTCTGCTTACGGCAAGCCCGTGTTTAACTATTTCCGCGAAGAGCACAAATTAAATCTTGCCGAATTATTGAACACGCTTTCAGACGACCTCGAAAACAAAGTCCTGCAAGACAATAACCTGCCCGTTATCAAACACAGCCCTGAATTTATTAGCAATAAATCGCCCGAAACACCGACCAACTGCATCCTGACTTCGCTGCTTTGCCGCGAGCGCCTCGCCTTTATCCTGCAACATGGGCTGACGTACGTTAAAAGTAACCAAGGCACGCTGCAAAAACACATCATGCGCTATCCGCAGCTATTTGCCACCCTTGCCATTGAAAAACATCTGGCAGATGGTGGCAAAAAAGGCGTAATTTGGCATACCCAAGGCTCCGGCAAAACCGCGCTTGCTTATTACAACACCCGCTATCTGACCCACTATTACGCCAAACAGGGCATCGTGCCGAAATTCTATTTCATCGTGGACAGGCTCGATTTATTGAAACAGGCGCAGCGCGAATTTACCGCCCGCGACTTAATCGTCCATACCATCGACAGCCGCGAAGCCTTTGCTGCTGACATCAAATCCGCCCAAACCCTGCACAACCACGCAGGCAAAGCGGAAATCACCGTTGTTAACATCCAAAAATTCAAAGACGACCCCAATGTCGTCGCCCGTAACGACTACGACCTCGCCATCCAGCGCGTTTATTTTCTCGATGAAGTACACCGCAGCTACAACCCCAAAGGCTCATTTTTAGCCAACCTCAACCAATCCGACGTAAACGCCGTCAAAATCGGGCTGACCGGCACGCCGCTTATCGGCGTAACCGCAGGCAACGTCAACACCCGCGAACTCTTCGGCGATTACATCCATAAATACTATTACAACGCCTCCATCGCCGACGGCTACACCCTGCGCTTGATTCGCGAAGCCATCAGCAGCCAATACAAAGCCGAATTGCAGGCTGCATTGGCGCAGCTTGAAGTCGAAAAAGGCAGCTTTGACCGCAAAGAAATCTACGCCCATCCGCACTTCGTCCGCCCGATGCTTGACTACATCTTGGACGACTTCGCCAAATTCAGAAAAACCAACCAAGACGAAAGCCTCGGCGCCATGGTCGTTTGTGACAGCGCAGAACAGGCACGCCAGCTTTTTGAGCATTTTCAGACGGCCTCAGACCACAATTTCACCGCCGCGCTGATATTGCACGACGTCGGCACCAAAGACGAACGCGACCAATGGGTTAAAGATTTCAAAGCGGGCAAAATCGACATCTTGTTTGTGTACAACATGCTTTTGACCGGCTTTGACGCGCCGCACCTGAAAAAGCTCTATTTGGGTAGGCTCATCAAAGCCCACAATCTTCTGCAAACCCTGACCCGTGTCAACCGTACCTACAAATCTTACCGCTACGGCTATGTTGTCGATTTTGCCGACATCGAGCGCGAATTCGACAAAACCAATCGCGCCTATTGGGACGAACTTTCTAACGAATTGGGCGACGAAATCGGCAGTTACAGCCAGCTATTCAAAACCGTCGAAGAAATCGAAGAGGAAATCACCGGCATCAAAAACGCCCTGTTTGACTTCGACACTGAAAACGCCGAAGTATTTTGCAGTCAAATCAACCAAATAGACGACAAAAAACAGCTTCTCGCCCTCAAAAAAGCCCTGCAAACCGCCAAAGAGCTGTACAACGTCCTGCGCCTGCAAGGCAGCCACGAATTTCTCGCGCATCTGGATTTTGACAAGCTCAATCTGTTGTACCGCGAAACCGCTGCCCGTCTGGATACCTTAAACCTCGCCGAAAAGTTGCAGCAAGGCAATACCGCCCATTTGCTCAATGAAGCACTGGAAGACGTTTACTTCCAGTTCGTCAAAATCGGCGAAGCTGAACTCAAACTTGCCGACGATTTGAAAGACATCATGCGCAAAGTGCGCGAAGGGCTGGCGGGCAACTTCGACCAAGAAGACCCCGAATACATCAGCCTGCGCGAAGAACTGGAACGCATCTTTAAGAAAAAGAATCTCGCCGAAGTTGGGCAGGAAGAAATGCAGGCAAACATCGCCACACTCGAAACCGTCTATACCAAAATCAAAGAACTGAACCGCCAAAACGACCTCTTGCGGCACAAATACGGCGGCGACGCTAAGTATGCCCGCACTCACAAACACCTGCTGAGAACCTTCTCTGTCCTCCATGGCGATAAACTCAAAGTTTTTAACGCGCTAAACGGCGTCAAAGCCGATGCCGACCAAAAAGTGCTGGATATGGAGCAGATTTTGGACAACCAAAATTACTTTGAAAAACAAATGCAGGGCATTGTATTAAAACGCTTTAGAACGGAACAGCAATTTCCTGTTCAACCCCAAGACATCCAAGCCATCAACCGCCTGCTGGTGCGAGAATATTTAAAAGAAAGCGGGCGGATTTGAGGAAGTGGTTTTTCAGGTAGCCTTTACGGGCGTATTGCATACGTTCGAAGTGGATAATAAAAGTGCGGTCGGATTTGGGAATGTTTTTCAGACGGCCCTTGAAAGAGAAATAAATTTTTATGAATGAATTACAAGATTGTATTTTAGGAGATTTAGTAGAGTTTCAACGTGGATATGATTTACCAAAAGATTCTTTTGTCAAAGGAGAATATCCTGTTCAATCCTCAAACGGAATTCTAGGTTATCACAATGAATACAAGGTTAAAGCACCTGGAATCACGATTGGACGAAGTGGGACAGTTGGGATTCCGCATTTAATAACAAAAAACTTTTTTCCGCATAATACGGCATTGTATGTAAAAGATTTCAAGGGTAATAACGTCCATTATATTTATTACTTATTGAAAAATTTAAAATTAAATGAATATAAAACTGGTTCTGGTGTTCCAACTATGAACCGAAATCATCTGCATCCGTTAAAAATTAAAGCGTTTACAGACTCAAAGTACCAAAAATCCATCGCCGCCGTCCTTTCCGCTTTGGACAAAAAAATCGCCCTGAACAAACAAATCAACGCGCGCTTGGAAGAGATGGCGAAAACCCTCTACGACTATTGGTTTGTGCAGTTCGACTTTCCCGATGCCAACGGCAAGCCCTACAAATCCTCAGGCGGCGAAATGGTGTTTGACGAAACCTTGAAACGGGAAATTCCGAAGGGGTGGGAGGTGAAAAGTTTGGGGGAAATAGCTACACTTAAAGCAGGCGGAGATAAGCCAGAATTAATAAGCCGATTTCAAACTCAAGAATACAAATTTCCTATATATTCAAACGGATTAAATGATAATGCACTATATGGATATTGCAAAAAAGCAATTATTACAGAACCAAGCATTACTATTTCAGCAAGAGGAACAATAGGATTTACTAAAATTAGAAATCATTCATTTACTCCAATTATTCGTCTAATTTCTGTCACACCAAAGAATAGTCAGTTCATAAAATTTTTGGAGTTATTTCTTAGTCAAACAAGTTTTGAAAACGCAGGTTCTGTACAAAAGCAATTAACAATACCACAAATTGAGAATATAAAAATTCTCACGCCAAACATAAAGTTAATAAATAAGTTTTCAGATATTACTACATTGTCTGTTGGACTTATTGAGTCAAATGAAAAACAAAACCACCAACTAACCCAACTCCGCGATTTCCTACTTCCCATGCTGATGAACGGGCAGGTTTCTGTGGTGGAATAAGCCGGATTCGAGAATCCGACCGATACAATAAAGAGAACGAGATAAAAAATGACCGAACAACATTTTACCGAACAAACTAAAGCCCTGATTGACAGCTTAAAAACCATTTGTGCCAACGGTGGTTTGGCCAATAGCGGCGACGATTTTAAAATCATCATTCAGGCGTTTTTGTATAAATTCTTAAACGACAAATACGATTTTGAAGTAAAAAAAATCCGCAAAGAAAAGCCCGACGAGCCGATTGAGTTTGTCAATATGGATATTGAGGGAAAAACAGCGGTTTTGAAGCCTGAACATTCCATAAAATATCTGTCCGAGCGACAAAACGGGGCGGACTTTGCCAAACTCTTTGACGATACGCTCACCGAAATCGCTGCACAGAATGAGGAACTGCTTTCGGTGAAAACTGAAGGCGGGAAGAAAATCAAGTTGTTTGAGCCTATCATCAGTAAATATATTGCTGAGGAAGGAAAACGCGATAATTTTGGCCGTGCGCTGATTTCTAAGTTGGCGGATTTTAGTTTCGAGGCGATTTTTGCGCAAAAATTCGATTTTTTTGCTACGATTTTTGAATACCTGATTAAAGACTACAACAGCAATTCCGGCGGCCAATATGCCGAATACTACACGCCGCACGCAGTGGCGCGGATTATGGCGGATATTTTGGTGCCGGAGGCGGTGCGCGGGCAAATCCGCAGCGTGGACGTTTACGATCCGTCGGCCGGTTCGGGAACGCTGTTGATGAACGTTGCCCATGCCATCGGCGAAGATAAATGTATGATTTATGCGCAGGATATTTCGCAAAAATCATCCAATCTTTTGCGGCTGAATCTGATTTTGAACAATTTGGTGCATTCTTTGGATAATGTGGTTCACGGCAATACGCTTTTGTCGCCTGCTCATAAAGACGCTTCAGGTCGTCTGAAAAAATTTGATTTCATTGTTTCCAATCCGCCATTTAAACTCGATTTCAGCGGTTATCGCGACCAACTGGAAGGTGAGGAAAACCACGAACGCTTTTTTGCCGGTATCCCAAAAATCAAGGCGAAAGATACGGATAAGATGGAAATCTACCAGCTTTTTATCCAGCATATCTTGTTTAGCCTGAAAGAAAACGGCAAAGCGGCGATTGTGTTGCCGACGGGCTTTATCACCGCCCAATCGGGCATCGACAAAAAAATCCGCGAACATTTGGTGGAAAACAAAATGCTCGCCGGCGTGGTGTCCATGCCTTCCAATATTTTCGCCACGACGGGAACCAACGTTTCTATCCTGTTTATCGACAAAGCCAATAAAGGCGAAGTGGTGTTAATCGACGCATCGGGCTTGGGCGAAAAAATCAAAGACGGCAAAAATCAAAAAACCGTACTCTCCCGCGCAGAAGAACAAAAAATCTGCAATACCTTTACGCACAAACAGGCAGTGGAAGATTTCAGCGTGGTGGTCAGCTACGATGAAATCAAAGCCAAGAATTACAGCTTGTCGGCAGGTCAATATTTTGAAGTAAAAATTGATTATGTGGATATTTCCGCCGAGGAATTCGAGCAGAAAATGGCGGGATTTTCGGCAGATTTGGACAAGCTCTTTGCGGAATCTGCCGAATTGGAAAAAGAGATTAAGGGTAGATTGGCAATGTTGAAATTCAATTCATAAATACTGACAAATTAAACTGGCCAAACTTAAAAGGCCGTCTGAAAATTTTCAGACGGCCTTTTGTTTTATTTGTTTTGAGAATCAATCAAGCAAGATTATTTTTCAGCTTCTTCAAAACCGACGACTTCGAGGCCGAAGCCGGTGAGGCCGGTGAAGGATGACGGCTGGCCGAGGACGCGCAGTTTTTTGACGTTGAGGCCGGCGAGGATTTGTGCGCCTATGCCGTAGCTTTTGCTGTCCCATTTGTAGGCTTGGTTTGCGCCTTTGGGCAGGGTGCGGTCGAGTAGGGTGGCGCCGTCTTCGGTACGGTGCAAGAGGATGACTACGCCGCTTTCGGCTTGTTGGATGCGCTTAAGGGCTTTGGGCAATGACCATGAATGGCGCGGGTTGGCTTGGATGAAGTCCATTACGCTGAAGGGTTCGTGGACGCGGACAAGGGTTTCTTCGTCGGCGGTTGGTGTGCCTTTGACGAGGGCGAGGTGGGTTTCGCCGGAGAGTTTGTCGACGTAAACGTGTTGTTGGAACTCGCCCCACGGGGTTTGTACGGGTGAGTTGCCCATGTCTTCGAGCAGGCTTTCGGTGCGGCTGCGGTATTCGATGAGGTCGGTAATGGTGCCGATTTTGAGGTTGTGTTCTTCGGCGAACTTCATCAGTTCGGGCATACGCGCCATGGTGCCGTCGTCGTTGATGATTTCGCAGATGACGGCGGCAGGAATCAGGCCGTTCATTTGTGCCAGGTCAACGCCGGCTTCTGTGTGTCCGGCGCGGACGAGTACGCCGCCTTTTTGGGCGCGCAGTGGGAAGATGTGGCCTGGTTGGACGATGTCTTCTGGTTTGGCGGATGGGGAAACGGCGGTTTGAATGGTCAGGGCGCGGTCGGCGGCGGAAATGCCGGTGGTAATGCCGTGGGCGGCTTCGATGGAGACGGTAAAGTTGGTGCCGTATTGCGCGCCGTTTTTCTGGGTCATCATGGGCAGGCCGAGTTTTTCGACCATTTCGCCGTCCATCGGCAGGCAGACCAGGCCGCGTGCGTTTTTGATCATGAAGTTGATGGCTTCGGGGGTAACGAATTGGGCCGCCATCAGCAAGTCGCCTTCGTTTTCTCGGTCTTCGGCATCGGTGATGATGACCATTTTGCCGGCTTTGATGTCTGCTAGGATTTCGGGGATGGTGGAGATGTGGGACATGGTATTTCTTTCTTGGCTGATGGTGGGGGCGTGGCGGTCTTGGTGGTCTTGATCCAGCCACATGTCAGGCATATTGGCTGCCTGCTCGATTTTTCGGGCTTTTTTCTCGCCGAAAGATTTGTTTTTCAGCAGGGCGGACAGCTCGCCTTGGTTGATGGCGATGGCTTGGGCAAACTTGGTCTGCTGGCCGTTGTGGTGTTGTGTTATCCATTGCCGCAGGTTGTGGCGGCGCAGGTCGGTGGTATTCATGATGAGATGAAATTGAATTGTGTGTAATGAATTGTAGTCTTGTCTTTACTAAAAGGCAAACCTTGTTTGTTGAGATTTTTTTATTACTTTTTGGTAATAAGTTTTAATGTTTCAGACGGCCTGGGTATGGCTTGAAATTGACGGTTTTGCGAGAATATAGGGAATGTTTTGATGATTATTTTAACGGGGGATGTTTGAAATGAAAATGCTTGGGCGCGGATTGGTCGTGCTGGTGTTGTGTGCGCTGACGGCTGCGGGCGGCTGGTTTTATGCCCTGCATGGTCAGAACGAAGAACATCAGGTTTTGTCCCGTGAGGGGGTTTTGATGCAGATTAAGCAGATGAACCGCTTGGAAAGTACGGCATTTTATATCGATACGATTATCCGTACGGAGAAAAAAGGGGATTGGCGCAGGCTGTGGCAGGATTCGCAAAGCGGTATTTTTATTGTGCGCGGTAAGGTGTTGGCCGGTTTGGATTTGGATAAGTTAGGCGCGGACAATGTTAATATTGTAGACGACAAGGTATTGATCAGTCTGCCGGCGGTGGAAATCTTGAGCGTGGATTTGGAAAATATCGAAGTGTACGATATTCAGACTGGCTCGTTTAATTTGCTGCCTATGGATAAATCTGTATTTAAGACGGTGCAGGAAGAGGCGAGACGGCAGGTATTGCAAAGCGCGTGTAAGGCTGAGATTTTGGAACATGCCAACCGTCAGGCGCAAACACAGTTGGAAAACCTGTTTGCATTAACGCAGACGAAGGTGTCCGTCTATCCGGCTGCGGTAGGGAAGTGCGGTTAAATAGATTGCTTGAAAAGATAAGGCCGTCTGAAAAATTTTCAGACGGCCTTTGTTTTATCAAGCCATTTAACCACGTCGTAAAACGGCGGTATTGATGTATTTTTGAATACCGGTGGCAATGGCTTGGGCGCATTGTTGGCGGAAGGATTCGCTGCCGAGCAGCTGCTCTTCGGTAGGGTTGGAGAGGAAGGCGGTTTCCACCAAAATAGACGGAACATCCGGCGCGCGGAGGACGGCAAAGTTGGCTTCGTCAACGCGGCCTTTATGTAATTGGTTGAGCTTGCCCAATTCGGTCAAGACGGAATGGCCGAGCTTGCGGCTGTCGCGTAGGGTTGCGGTTTGGGTCATGTCCAAAATCGTATTGTCGACGTTGCGGTTGCCGCTGGTTTGTACGCCGCCGATGGCGTCGGCGTTGTTTTGGGTTTGGGCAAGGAATTTTGCCGCCGAGCTGGTCGCGCCTTTGGTATTGAGCATATACACGCCGGTACCGCGAGCGGACGGGCTGGTAAAGGCATCGGCGTGGATGGATACGAATACGTCGGCATTGCGCGCACGGCCTTTGGCAACGCGTACGCCCAATGGGATAAAGATGTCTTCGTTGCGCGTCATGAATACGTTGTAACCCAAGGCTTCGAGGCGTTTTTTGGTTTCGCGGGCGATGGAGAGTACGACGTTTTTTTCTTTGAGGCCGCTCGGGCCGATTGCGCCAGGGTCTTCGCCGCCATGACCGGGGTCGATCATAATCACAGGACGGCGGTTGCCGCCGCTGCCGCGATTGCTTTTAGGGGCAGGGGTGTCGTATGCGATATTGGTATTCGGACGTTGTTTGGGGATATTGCCGTTGAGCAAGGCCATCATCGGGTCGTTGGCATCTGCGCCATGCGGATAGAGGTCGATAACCAAGCGGTTTTTGAAGTTGCCGACGGGTGCGAGTGCAAAGACTTGCGGATGGGTGCTTTGTTTCAGGTCGATAACGATACGCACGGTGCTGGGCGTATTTTGACCGGCGCGAATGCTGCGGATAAAAGGGTCGTTAGACAGTACTTTGCTGGAAATGCCTTGCAGGACGCTGTTGATTTCCGCTCCTTGAATATCCACGACCAACCGGCTGGGGTTGTCCAACATAAAATGTTGGTATTTCATCGAGTGGTTGCTCTCAAGGGTAACGCGTGTGTAGGCGTGCGCCGGCCAAATGCGGACGGCAAGGAATTGCGCAGGAGAGGCCGGTTTGGCCAATGCGGCACCAACGGGCGTGAGGGTGAGAAATAGTCCTATGCCTTGACGGAGAATGTGTCTTCTAGTTAATTTGACCATGATTCTAAACTTTTTCGGCCTTGGTTTGTGTGGGCGGAAAAGGTGCAGGTTCTGCCCTTATCGGTGTACGTCAATGTAATGGTAATGTCTGCCGGAGGCGTGAATTCCCCGCCTTGCTGCGGCCATTCGATGAGGCAGACGCTGTCGGGCGCAAACAATTCGTCCAAACCGGCATCTTCCCATTCCTCTGGCATGGTAAAGCGGTAGAGGTCGAAATGGTGGAGGGTGAATGTATCCAGCGGATAAGATTCGACAATGGTGTAAGTCGGGCTTTTAACTGCGCCCGTATGACCCAGTCCGCGCAAAATCCCGCGTGTCAGCGTGGTTTTGCCTGCACCCAGCCCGCCTTCAAGATAGATGGTCAGCGGAGCGGAAAGCTGCTTGCTCCATTCTTCACCCAGTTTCAGGGTTGCTTCTTCATCGGGCAGAAAACGGGTATACAGTCCGTTTGAGTGCATGGAATAGGCCTTGTCGTTCAAAAGGCTTAATTATGATGGAATTGGCGGCGTTTGCAAACCTGATAGACGATAAAGTTAGATAAAGATAGTGTTGAGGCCGTCTGAAAACGGAATTCAGACGGCCTTTAATGTTAAAATGAAAATATCCCTCACAAAATTGCGAGACAGCTTATGCCTTTATCCATAGACGAACAATTATTGCCGCACCGCAATGCCATCGACGGCATCGATGCGGAAATCCTCCGTTTGCTCAATGAGCGCGCCGGTCATGCGCATGCTATCGGCGAATTGAAAGGGACAGGCGCGGTGTACCGTCCTGAACGGGAAGTCGCCGTTTTGCGCCGGATTCAGGATTTGAACCGCGGCCCTTTGCCGGATGAATCGGTCACCCGGCTGTTTCGCGAGATTATGAGCGAATGTTTGGCAGTGGAGCGTCCGCTGACGATTGCCTATTTGGGTCCGAAGGGAACATTTACCCAGCAAGCAGCCATCAAACATTTCGGCCACGCCGCACACACCATGGCGTGTACCACCATCGACAACTGCTTCAAACAAGTTGAAACGCGTCAAGCCGATTATTTGGTGGCACCGGTAGAAAATTCGACCGAAGGCTCGGTGGGACGCACTTTGGACTTGTTAGCAGTAACTGCGTTGAAAGCCTGCGGCGAAGTGGTTGTCCGCATTCATCACAACCTGTTGCGTAAAGACAGCCATGAAATCGGCGGCATTACCAAAGTTTTCGCCCATGCCCAAGCCTTGGCGCAATGCAATGACTGGCTCGGTCGCAACCTGCCCAATGCGGAACGTATCGCCGTAGCCAGCAATGCCGAAGCAGCGCGTCTGGTTGCCGAGTCTGACAGCCCGAATGTGGCCGCTATTGCCGGACGTATCGCCGCGGAAATTTATCAGTTGAGCTTTGCTGCCGAGTGTATCGAAGACGAGCCAAACAACACCACGCGCTTCTTGGTGATGGGTCATCAAGAAACCGGCCGCAGCGGCAACGACAAAACCTCTTTGGTCGTATCTGCGCCCAACCGTGCCGGTGCCGTTACTTCCTTGTTGCAACCCTTCACCGAGTTGGGCATTTCCATGACCAAATTTGAAAGCCGCCCAAGCAAATCGGTTTTGTGGGAATACCTGTTCTTCATCGATATCGAAGGCCATCAAAGCGATGAAAATGTCCAAAAAGCCTTGCAGCTTTTGGGCGAACGCGCTTCCTTCGTGAAAGTTGTTGGCTCTTATTCGACCGTTGTTTTGTAAGGATTATTGGGTATAAAAGGCCGTCTGAAAATATTCAGACGGCCTTTTATCGTTTTATCGATTAGCGTTCGCTTAACGCTTGTTTCATACGCGTAATTGGTTTGATCAGGTATTGGAAGATGGTTTTTTCACCGGTTTTGATGTCCACCGTTGCAACCATGCCCGGAATAATCGGCATAGGTTTGCCGTTTTTGTCTTTCAGGGAGTTGTTTTCAGTTTGGACGAGAACACGGTAATAGACTTGGTTCGGGTCAAGTTTCAAGTCGTTGGCACGGTTTTGCATAGAGTTGCTGACGGTATCGGCGCCGACGAGGGTAACTTTGCCTTCCAAACCGCCGTAGATGGAGTAGTCGTAGGCACTGACTTTAACCAATGCAGGTTGGCCTGCGCGGATAAAGGCGATGTCTTGCGGACGGATATAGGCTTCGACCAGCAGTTTGTCGTCAACGGGGATGATTTGCATGATGTCTTCGCCTGCATTCACAACGCCGCCGATGGTGGTGACTTTTATGCCTTTGACGATGCCGCGCATAGGCGCACGGATTTGCGAGCGTTCAACCGGGTCTGCACGCATGGCAACGTTTTCTTTGGATTGCGCCAGCTCGGATTCGGCTTGCAAGAGTTCGTTGTTGGCATCGGCTTTGTAGCGGTTGCGGCGTTCGGAGATTTGGGTGGCCAAGTCTGCGGAATCGCGGCGCATTCTTAAAAGTTCGACTTCGGAAACCACGCCTTCGGCAACCATCGGTGCGGTAATGGCGATTTCGCGGTCAAGCGCGGCCTTGCTTTGGGAGAGGCCGCTGACGGCATCGGTCATGGCTTGACGGCGTGCTTTGTAGGCGGCAATTTCGCGACGGCGAAGCTCAGGGCCCACGCTGTCAGGGAAGGAGAGCTTGATGCCGTAGGCTTCGGCTTTAAGGCGGGCAATAGTGGCTTCGAGGTTTTCGACTTTGGCTTCGCTTTCTCGTAAAACGGCAGAGCTGCGCGTGTCGTCGAGTTTCATCAGAATCTGATCTTTCTCGACCATGTCGCCTTCTTTAACCATGATTTCGGTTACGATGCCGGGGTCGAGGCTTTGGATTACTTGCTCACGGCTGCTGGGAATGATATTGCCGTTGCCGCGGGTCACTTCTTCGACAGGGCTGTTGTATGCCCAGACGACGAAGACAATCAGGAAAAGGAAGAATAGGATGATGACCCAAAATTGGCCGCTGTGTTTTTCTTTTTGAAGGGCGGCATTGAGGTCGTTGATGAGGTGTAGGTCTTTGGATTTGACGTTGTTTTCGCGGCTCATAATCGTGTATCTTTATTGTGTTTGGTGGATTTTAACCATTAGGGCAGGCCGTCTGAAAGGGTAAGTAGGTTTCAGACGGCCTTTGCTTTATTGTGCTGCCGATTGAGGGGCGGCGGCAGCTTGTTGTTGCTGCTGTTTGACTGCAGCAGCTTGTTGCTGTTGTTTGACGTTGGCTGCTTTGGCCTGTTCGTTTTGCATGAGTTTTTGCAATACCAGGTCACGCGGGCCGTCCATCACGACTTTACCATTGTCCATTACAATGATGCGGTTGACGATTTGCAGCACTTGCGGACGGTGGGTCACCAAAAGCATGGTGCGGTTGCGGCCCCATTGGGCAATGGCATTGAGCGCCATACGCTCAGTGGCTTGATCCAGGCTGGTGGTCGGCTCGTCCAGCAAGACGACTCTCGGGTTGCGCAAGGTCATGCGCGCCAGGGCGATGATTTGTTTTTGACCGCCGGATAAGCCCAAACCGTCTTCACCCAAAGGCATATCCAAACCACGCGGATGGTTGCGGATGATTTTGTCGAGGCCGAAACGGTTGAGCGCAGTCAGTAAGTCTTGGTCGGTAGAGTAGCTGCCGGTACGTGCCAAGTCCATGTTTTCACGCAATGTGCCGAGGAACAGGCGTGGCGATTGGCTCAGCAGCAGGACTTGATCGCGCAGGAAGTTGGGGTCAAGCTGGCGCATATCGACTCCGTCAAGGGTAACGTTGCCTTTTTCAGTGTCGTACAGACCGCTGGCCAGTTTGAGCATGGTGCTTTTACCGCTGCCGATGCGGCCCAAAATACCGACTTTTTCGCCCGGTTTGATGGTCAGGCGCAAATCTTCGACGGCGCTGTTGTTGTCGGCTTGATATTTGAACGATACGTTTTCAAAGGTAATACTGCCTTGAACGTTGTCTAAAGTAATGTATTTGCGTTCCGGATTGCGCTCGATAGGGCGGGTAACGATATCGTTTACGCCTTTGAGGGCAAGTTTGGCCTGTTGGAAGCGGGTCGCCAGACCGGCGATTTGTGCCAACGGCGCCAAGGCGCGGCCGGACAGAATCACGGAGGCAATCAATGCACCCATGGTGATGCGTTCCGCATGGTTGTCGGCATGAATCAGATAGGTACCGACGACGACCAAAAAGACGGTATTGAGCTGCTGCATGGCAACGGCGAAGTTGACCATGAAGTTGCTGGTGTCTTTGACTTTGATGGAAGAAGCGGAAGTTTTAGCGGTGTATTCGTCCCAACGTTGTTGCGCCCAAGATGTGGCGTTGTTGGTTTTCAGGGTTTCGATGCCTTCGATGGCTTCAACGGCAAGGCCGGAACGTTGCGAACCTTCTTTCATCGATTCGTTGATGTGGCGAGAGAGCGGGCGTTGTACGACAAAACCGACAATCACGACAATTGGAATGATGGTCAGGGGAACAAGTGCCAGTTTGCCGCCGACCATGGAAATCACGAAGATAAACAGCAACAGGAAAGGTAAGTCGACAATAGTCAACAAGCTGGCACTGGTCATGAACTCGCGCACGGCTTCAAATTCGCGCAGGTTGCTGGCGTATGAACCGGAAGAAGCAGGACGGTCTGCCAGACGCAATGCCATCACGCGGCGGAACAGGGCGGAGCTGATGATCAAATCGGCTTTTTTACCGGCAATATCGGTCAAGTGGCCGCGAATCATCTTGGCGGCAAATTCAAACAAAATCGCCAAGACTACGCCGATGCTCAATACCCACAAGGTTTCATAGGCCTGGTTGGGAATCACGCGGTCGTACACGTTCATCACATACAGGGAGCTGACGAGCGCAAGGAAGTTGATGATGATGGTGGCCAAAATGACTTGGTAGTAGTAGCTGCGGAAACGCCAAATGACTTTCCAAAACCATGCTTTGGGCAGATGGTATTCAGGCAACTCCGAGCGCATATCGGTCGCCATTTTGGGTTTGATAAACCAGCAGTAGCCCAAATACAGGCCGGAGAGCTGCTCATGGCTGAGTTCCTGTTCCAAACCGTCAACCTGGCGGATATGGTATTTGCGCTCTTGGCCGGAGCCTTTGATTTGGGTGATGACCGCAGCCTCTTCGTTGTGCAGGATAATCATGACCGGCACGGCGAGGGAGGGGATGTCTTCCAGATTGCGTTTGGATAAGGTATTTTCAAAGCCGTGGCTGCGCAGGACTTCGACCAGTGAGTGATAGTTGACTTTGAGCTTTTTGTCGCGTACGACTTCGGCGGACAAAGCGGCTTCGGATACGGGCGCACCCAAAAGGCGGGTCACTAAAACGATGTGTTCAATGATGGCTTTCATATTTTTTCGCGTAATGTTATTGGTTTAACCGGCGGATATGGCTTTATTTTTGTGCCAAACCGACCCAAGCGGAGATTTTGGCCTGGGTATTTAAATAGTCGAGCGCCGCATCGCGGAAATCGTTGCGGGCGGCAACGTAATCCTGCTCGATGGAGGATAACTCGCTGTATGCGCTCAAAACGTCAGTCAGCGTACGTCGGGCGATTTTAAACTGCAATTCGTACACTTTGATGACTTCTTTTTGGGCGGCGATGTGTTGCGCCGTCAGCACGGTACGCTGTTCGCTTTCCTGCATATCGATGGCGGATGTTTTAACGCGTTCGTTCATGTCGCGCAGGATTTGTTCGGACTTGGCTTCTGCGGCGATCAATGATTTGGCATTGCGTTCTACATTGTGTCTTGCGGCAATATCCAACACATTCCATGCAACGTTTAAATAAAGCTGTCTGGTGTTACGCGTTGCACTGCCTTCCAAATTGAGGGCAGGCAGGCGTTCGGCTTTGGAAGCGTCCAAATCGGCACGGACGCTGTCGCGCTCGGCCAATTGCGCCTGATAGGACGGATTGTTGTTGCGGTTGGGGTTGTTGAAGCGTTCGCTGATGGATTTCGCCGTGTCGTTTTTAAATGGATCTTCCAAGTCGTTGGCAGTCAGCTGGCGCGAGGTATAGCGGGACAGGCGGCTCAGTGCCAAATCCATGGTGCGGCGTTGTTGGGCAATGATGTTTGCCACTTGCAGTTGGCGCGCGCGCGCTTCAATCAGCTCGGAACGGCGGCCGGCATCATATTTGACGATGGTGTCCAAGTCTTTTAAGAGGTTGTTGTGGCGCGCCAAAGTCTGTTCGTTGAGGACCAGGGTTTCTTTTGCACGCAATGCGCTCAGATAGAGGCGGCCGATATCGCTGCCCAGCTGCTCTTGGCTTTCGGTGTATTTGTGTTGATAGTATTCTTCGCGGCTGCGGTCGCGGCGGACGGCGGCTTCAATCGCTCCCCATGAGTAGATGTTTACGCTGCCACGCACGCCAACACCGTCTTTCATATCATTGCTGGAATATTTATTGTGTTGCGCCAGCACTTTCGTGCCGGTCAGGGTCACGACAGGATAATGGCGCGCACGCGTGGCTTTGGTCGTGCTTTGCGCTGCTTCTTGAGTGGCTTTGGCTTCACGCACAATCGGGTCGCTGATTAAAGCGTCCCTGAGGATGTCTTGCAGGCTGTATGCAGAGGCCGTCTGAAACGGCAACAGACAGCAGGCGACGGCAACGGCCGATGACAAGAAACGGGGCTTTGTGGGGGAAGAATAACTATGCGACATGATTTTTAACCAAATGATTTATATATTATCGTTGTCTGTATCGGGTATCGCCTGAGGCATGACCGGGCGAATTTTGAACGAGAACGCATACATTTACAAAGCATAAAGCATTTTTTCCAGCTTTTCACAATATTCTGATAAAAGGTCGAGATACATGCCTTAAAGTATATTATTGCAGAGCGCGACTATCGTATTTAATGATTTTAATGTAAAAAATCTATCAAAAAAGCCGTCTGAAAGGATTTCAGACGGCCTTTTTTTCAACCTTAATCCTTACGTTGCAATACAGCGGCAAAGAAGCCGTCGGTTTGGTGTTCTCCAGAGTTGAGGCGCAGGTATTTTCCGGTATCCAAATCAATCTTCAGGCTTTGCAGCAGTTCGGCGCAGTTGACGAGTTCAAACTCGGGATGCTCGGACAGGAAACGTTCGACTTGCAGCTCGTTTTCTTCCGGCAACACGCTACAGGTGGCGTACACCAAGCGGCCTTGAGGTTTCACCAGTTTGGAGGCGGCATCGAGGATGCTGTGTTGCTGTTCCAAAAGGTTGGCCACGGTCTCGGCGGATTGGCGGTATTTGAGGTCGGGATTACGACGCAGCGTGCCTAAGCCGGAGCAGGGAGCGTCCACCAACACACGGTCGGCTTTGCCTGCTAGTCGGGCAATACGGGGATCGTGTTCGCTGCTGATGCGTTCGGGGTGGATATTGGTCAGTCCGGCGCGGGTCATGCGCGGTTTGAGGTTGGCAAGGCGTTTTTCGGCGATGTCGAAGGCGTAGATTCTGCCTTTGTTGGCCATTTGCGCACCGACAGCCAAGGTTTTACCGCCGGCGCCGGCACAGAAATCGACAATGATTTCGCCACGTTTTGCGCCCACCAATAAGGCAAGCAGCTGGCTGCCTTCGTCTTGGACTTCCAGCGTGCCGTCCAAAAACAGCTCATGTTTGTTAAGCGCGATTTTGTTTTTCAGGCGGATGCCCCAAGGCGAATAAGGCGTGGCTTCTGCATCGGCACTTTCGGCTTGCAACAATGGCAGCACTTTATCGCGTTTGCCTTTCAGCGTATTGACGCGGATGTCGAGCGGGGCAGGTTGGTTGATGCTGCGGCCGAAGGCGAGGATTTCTTCTTCGCTCCAATGCTGTTGCAGTTGTTCCACCAGCCATTGCGGTAATTCTGTGGCGGTATTCAGGCCGTCTGAAAACTCGGTTTTACGGGCTTTCAAATTGCCGAGGAACTCTGTTTCTTCTTCATCAAGCAGGTCTTTGATTTGGCTGATGTTGGTGCTTCTGCCGAGAACCAGTGCGGCGAGTGCGGCTTTGCGCGGCTGCGCGTGCGGACGGCGCAGGGCGGTGCTGATTTTTTGATAGTGGCGCAACGCGGCAAAGGCGGTTTCGGCGATTTCGTGGCGGTCTTGGAGGCCGAGCTTTTTGTGTTCGCGGAAATAGGCGGATAGGACGGCATCGGAAGGCTGTTTGAAAGTCAGCATTTCAGCCAAAACTTTGGCGGTATGGTCGAGTTGTGCGGCGTTCATAATGTAATGGGTTCTCTTAAGTGGGTAAATGGTTTCAGACGGCCTTCATGATGCGTTCGATTTCGTGCCAAAAGCCGTCCGGCCGTAATTCCAAAACGGCAATCAAGCCTTGGTCGATACGGCGGATTTCGGTTTCGTTCAATGTTTCGGTTTCGGCGACGCGAGCAGGTGCAAGATAAGCCATACGGTCGAGCAGGTGGTAGCGGGCTTCTTGGCGTTCAAACCCGTATTCCGCCCAATCTTGAATATAGACGCCGCGCCAACCGTATGGATTAAGCGGCGGCTCAAAAGCATGGAAACCGTGTGGAAAAAATCCGATGCCGCGCACGATGGAAGCAGGAAGCGGATTCTCCGGCAGGCCTTGTGTCGCTAAGGTCGCTTTGCCTTGCGGCGTATGCAGCAGCTGGGATTGCTGTACCAGTTTGGCGGCTTTGTCCGTCAGTGTGTCTTTAGGATTGAGGCCGCGCAGGTTTTGCACTTGGTCTCCGCCGTAGTATTTACACGCCAGCTCGATATGGTAGGGCTGTTGGTTGAGGGAAGCGACAAAATCCGCAGCCCCCAAAGTTTGGCCGTCTGAAAAAACAGGCAGGTTGTATGCGTGCAGTTCGGCGTGCGGTGCGTTGGCAAACCAAAAAGCCAGCAGCTCTTCGGCATAAATGCCGAGACGGTGGCCGAACGGGGCGCGTTGGGCGAGGTGTTCCTTCAGCAGAGCGGGATCGGCGTCCAATGCCAAAAGGTAGCGGAAACCGTGTTCTCCCAGTAGTTCGCGCACGCTCAATTCGCAACCGCTTTGCCATAAAGGCGGCGCAGTCAGCAGTGAGGTGAGGTCGCGGACGGGTTGGCTGGTGAGTTTCCACCATAATGCGTCTAGGGCGTAATTCATGTTTATCCGAATATCAGTCATGCTGTCTGAAAAGCTGGAAATGTTTTCAGACGGCCTTAAATCAGTCTTTTTTATGGATACGGTGGCTGACGGTATTGAAAAAACCGCGCAGGATATCGATGTCTTCGGTTTGCGTGTTGGCGCGGCCGAACAGGCTCTGCATACGGCGCATCAGGCGCTCGCCGTTGCGGCGGTTGAAAAAACCGATATCGTTCATCACGCTTTCCATGTGTGCGACCATGCCTTTGATTTGCTCGTGGGTCGCGGCGTGGTCTTCCTGTTGCAGGTGGGTCATGGGCGAATCGGTTTGGCTGAAGATTTCATAACACACGACCTGCACGGCTTGGGCAAGGTTGAGCGAGAAATAGTCGGGATTACCGTTGATGGTCATCAGTCGGTTGCAGGCTTGGACTTCTTCGATACTTAAGCCGAAAGTTTCGTTGCCGAAGACCAGTGCCACTTTCTCGCCGCGGTTGGCGGCCTGTAGTAATTCGGGTACCAAATCGCGCGGCGTTTGCAGCGGCGCAGTAATTTCGCGGCGGCGGCTGGTCAGGGCGCAGGCGATGGTGGTGTCGGCAAGGGCTTCGTCCAAAGAAGCGGCGATGGTGGCATTTTCCAAAACGTCTGCCGCACCGGATGCGAGGATGAAGCTTTCTTCCGGTAATTTAAACGATTGCGGATGCTCCGGATCGAACACGGGCGGATTCTCCGTCATCGGCGTTGCCATCAGATTGGGGGCGACGATGGTCAGTTTGTGCAGGCCCATTGTTTTCATGGCGCGCGCGGCGGAGCCGATATTGGCAGGATGGCTGGTGCGCGTGAGGATGATGCGGATGTTGTCCAGATAAGCGGGCAGGGCGGGTTTTTCGGAAGTCATGTTTTGTTTTCTGTTTGTACGGGAATCAGGTATAATGCGCCATCTTTTTGTTTTCAGACGGCCTTTTTCCATGCCGTCTGAAATGTTCTTTAACAGCATCGGAAACGATTAACAGCCTCTTGTGTGCCATGTTCGGCGCATTAGGGCGTATTTTACCTGAATTAGGAAGAAAACCATGAATCCGTTTTTAAATACCGCTTTCAAAGCCGCCCGTAAAGCAGGGCAAATGATGATTCGCGCCGCCGGCAATTTGGATGCCGTCAAAGTAGACAGCAAAGCATTCAACGACTTCGTTTCCGATGTTGACCGCAGCTCCGAGATGATTTTGGTGGAAGCGCTCAAAGAAGCCTATCCGCATCACAAAATCACTTGCGAAGAAGGCGGCTCCCACGGTAAAGCCACTGCCGAGTACGAATGGATTATCGACCCGCTCGACGGCACAACCAACTTTCTCCACGGCCATCCCCAATACGCCATCTCTATGGCACTCCTGCACAAAGGCGTGTTGCAAGAAGCTTTGGTGTACGCACCTGAGCGCAACGACGTATATATGGCTTCCCGCGGCAAAGGCGCGTTGCTCAACGACCGCCGTATCCGCGTTTCCAACCGCATTGAATTGAACCGCTGCCTGATTGGTACCGGCTTCCCTGTTGTCGATCAAAGCATGATGGACAAGTATCTGGCGATTTTGAAAGATTTCTTGGCAAAAACCGCCGGTGGCCGTCGTGAAGGCGCGGCTTCTTTGGATTTGTGTGCCGTTGCGGCCGGCCGTTTGGACGGTTTCTTCGAGTTCAACCTCAAACCTTGGGATATTGCCGCCGGTGCATTGATTGTCCAAGAAGCAGGCGGTATCGTTACCGATATGTCCGGTGATGAAGGCTGGCTGGAAAGCGGCGACATCGTTGCGGCCAATCCTAAAGTATTGGCGCAAATGCTGAAAATTATTTCTGAACACCAATAAACATTTATAGAGAACGGTCTGTATTTATCTTTGCAGGCCATGTTCTCAATAATCGGTAAAAGGCCGTCTGAAACCTGAAATTGGGCTTCAGACGGCCTTTTGTTTTGTTGTTAACGGATTCGGATAAAAGCTGAAAATATGGTTTTAAAAGGAGGCGTTTTTTAATTTTGTCTGTATTTTCTATTGCTTCGCAGTTATGATGTAGATACGTTTGGCTAAAATAATGCCGCATGCAATCATAAAAATAGAAAGCAGAGGAGAATAATGAAACGAGATTTTGAAGCAGTAAAACGCATTGTCATTAAGATTGGAACCAGTTCTTTGGTGTTGCCAAACGGCAAAATCAATTTGGCAAAAATCGACCAACTGGCCTTTGTCATTTCCAGCTTGGTCAGTAAGGGCAAAGAAATTGTGCTGGTGTCTTCCGGCGCGATGGGTTTTGGGCTGAATGTCCTCAACATGGAAAAACGTCCGGTGGAAATGGCGCAGCAGCAGGCTGTTTCAAGCGTCGGCCAAGTGGCCATGATGAGTCTTTATTCGCAGATTTTTTCCCATTATCGAATGACGGTATCGCAAATCCTGCTGACGCGCGATGTGGTCGAATATCCGGAAAGTTTGGCAAACGTTACCAATGCTTTTGAATCCCTGCTTTCCATCGGCGTTATCCCCATTGTCAATGAGAACGATGCGGTCAGCGTGGACGAGATGGACCATACCACCAAATTTGGCGATAACGACCGTTTGTCGGCAGTTGTGGCGAAAATCGTTAAAGCCGATTTGCTGATTATGTTGTCCGATATTGACGGTTTGTTTGATAAAAATCCGGCTGTTCACGCCGATGCCAAGCTACGCAACCATGTTGCCGATATTACCGAAGAAATTATTGCTTCTGCCGGCGGATCGGGCAGTAAGTTTGGTACGGGCGGCATGCTCAGTAAGATTAAGAGCGCGCAGATGATGTTTGAACATCATGGCCAGATGGTGTTGATGAACAGCGCCAATCCGCGCGATATCCTTCAGGTTTTAGATGGCGCGCCTATCGGAACGTGGTTTGCACAAGAGAAATAGGGAGGTTTGATGAGCTATATCGAACAGTTGGGCAAGAGTGCCCAAAAAGCCAGTAAAACGTTAATCAGCTTGG
This sequence comes from Neisseria sp. 27098_8_139, assembly GCF_041433195.1. NCBI lineage: Bacteria > Pseudomonadati > Pseudomonadota > Betaproteobacteria > Neisseriales > Neisseriaceae > Neisseria > Neisseria sp. 27098_8_139. The sequence continues at coordinate 105,786 of NZ_JAPWBA010000003.1, read as the reverse complement.
GAAGCGTAGAAAAAAACAATCTACTGCGTCAGGTTGCAAAGGATTTGGTTGAACAGGCTGAGGTGATTTTGGCAGAAAATGCCCGCGATTTGGCCGCTGCAAAAGAAAACGGCATTTCGGACATTATGCTCGACAGGCTGCGCTTGAATCATGAACGCATCAAAGGCATTGCAGAAGGCGTTGGGCAGGTTGCCGATTTACAGGACCCGATTGGGCAGGTTGTCCGCGGCTATACCAATTTGGACGGTTTGAAGATTGTTCAAAAACGCGTGCCTTTGGGCGTGGTTGCCATGATTTTTGAGAGCCGCCCCAATGTTTCGGTCGATGCGTTTTCTCTGGCCTTTAAAACCGGCAATGCCATTATTTTGCGCGGCGGTCGCGATGCTATCCATTCCAATACCGCATTGATTGCCGTCATCAGGCAGACTTTGGTACAAGCGGGAATGGATGCCGATGTGGTGCAGCTGGTCGAAGATACCAGCCATGCCGCTGCCGAGGAATTGATGCAGGAAGTCGATTATATTGATGTACTGATTCCGCGCGGCGGCGCGCGCTTGATTCATACGGTAAAAGAGAAATCGAAAGTTCCCGTCATTGAAACAGGAGTCGGTAATTGCCATATTTATGTGGATGACAGTGCCGATTTGGAGATGGCGGTCGATATCGTCGTGAATGCCAAAACGCAACGTCCGAGCGTGTGCAATGCCGCGGAGTCTTTGGTTGTCCACGAAAAGATAGCGGAAGCGTTTTTGCCCAAACTGGAAGAAGCCGTTGCCAAAGTACATCCGGTAGAATTTAGAGCCGATCAGGAAGCATTGCATATGTTTAAAAATGCTGTTTTGGCAACCGAGGAAGATTACAGTATCGAGTTTCTTGACTATATTATGTCGGTCAAGACAGTGAAATCGGTGGAAGAAGCCGTCGATTGGATTAACGGCCACACGACGCATCACTCGGAAGCGATTGTGACCCAAAGCATTGCCCATGCCGAGTTTTTCCAAGAAAGCATTGATGCGGCGGCGGTTTATGTCAATGCGTCCACTCGGTTTACCGACGGCTTTGTTTTCGGATTGGGCGCGGAAATCGGTATTTCCACCCAAAAAATGCACGCCCGCGGCCCGATGGGTTTGGAAGCGCTGACTTCGACCAAGTTCTACATCAACGGCAACGGTCAGATCCGACGTTGATAAACGCCCCTCAACTTCATCAATTTGCGTATAATGGCGGGAAATTTGATTTTCCCCGAACAACCGATTTAGTAAAAAGGAACACACCATGTCCTCTATCCACGATCAAATCAAAGAAGTCGTTACCACCCACCGCGTCGTATTGTTCATGAAAGGCACGAAGCAATTCCCGCAATGCGGCTTCTCTTCCCGTGCCGTACAAATCCTGAATGCGGCAGGTTGCACCGACTATGTAACCGTCAACGTATTGGAAAACGATGCCGTACGCCAAGGCATTAAAGAATACAGCGATTGGCCGACCATTCCTCAACTGTACGTTAACGGCGAATTTGTCGGCGGCTCCGACATTTTGATGGAAATGTACGAAGCCGGCGAACTGCAAGAATTGCTGAAAGCTTAATTATCCACAATATTCCGTAATGTAAAATTGTTGACAAAGGCCGTCTGAAACCCTGATTCAGACGGCCTTTCGCACAAAACATACCCTTTCCGCCCTTCGTGAAAAAAAGTATAATTCAGTCCGTCAACGAAACTCGGAAATACAGAAAATGAACGTTACCGTCATCAATCACCCCCTCGTCCGCCACAAACTGACTTTGATGCGCGAGGCAGAATGCAGCACCTACAAATTCCGCACGCTCACTACCGAGCTGGCACGCCTGATGGCATATGAAGCCAGCCGCGACTTTGAAACCGAAAAATACATCATCGACGGTTGGTGTGGCTCCATCGAAGGCGACCGTATCAAAGGCAAAACCTTGACCGTTGTCCCTATTTTGCGTGCAGGCTTGGGTATGCTCGACGGCGTACTCGACCTGATTCCTACCGCTAAAATCAGCGTTGTCGGCTTGCAGCGCGATGAAGAAACGCTGAAACCGGTTTCTTACTTTGAGAAATTCGTTGACAGCATGGCCGAGCGTCCTGCCCTGATTATCGACCCGATGCTGGCGACCGGCGGCTCTATGGTTGCGACCATCAACTTGCTGAAAGCCAAAGGTTGCAGCAATATCAAAGCATTGGTATTGGTTGCTGCTCCGGAAGGCGTGAAAGCCGTCAATGACGCGCATCCTGATGTAACCATCTACACTGCCGCGCTCGACAGCCACTTGAACGAACACGGCTACATCATCCCAGGCTTGGGTGATGCCGGCGATAAGATTTTCGGTACACGTTAATTGAAATGTTTAAGGCCGTCTGAAAAGTGTCAAACATCAACTTTCAGACGGCCTTGTTATATGGTTTGCTTTAAAACCCACATCAGAAAGGACAATCATGAGCTTCCAAGATAATCTGGCCACCATGCCTGCCATCGACCATTTGAGCGGCTTGAATATTCTCGATAAAGAGGGCAATGTGGTTCATCACATTCCCAATGCGCCCGGCAAACAAGGCTCGCTCAAGCTTTACCATGCTTTGGCGCAAGAGTTTGACGGCAAGCTGGACGCAGCGGCGGCAGAACGCGGCTTGGCATGGTTTGCCGAACATGTTGCTGATGCCGAAGCCAATCCGGGTAAGCATCCGAATATTGATTTGCTGTTTAAAGTGAAAGCTGACAATATCAGCCTGACTTTGAAACCATTGGCTGCTTAATGAATACAAAAAAGGCCGTCTGAAAACAATTTTCAGACGGCCTTTTTATATACTTAAAGCTTTAAGCGATAGAAGCTTCAACGAATGCAGTCAGTTGACCTTTAGCCAATGCGCCGACTTTAGTTGCAATGTTTTCGCCGTTTTTGAACACCATCAGGGTAGGGATGCCGCGAACGCCGAATTTGGCAGGAGTGGCTTCATTGTCGTCGATGTTGATTTTAACGACTTTCAGACGGCCTTGGAATTCGGAGGCGATGTCGTCCAAGATTGGGGCAATCATTTTGCAAGGGCCGCACCATGGTGCCCAGAAGTCCAGCAATACAGGTACGTCGGATTTCAAAACGTCTTGTTCGAAGCTGGCATCGCTGGTATGGATAATCAATTCGCTGCTCATGTTATTTCCTTTCAAATCGGGATTAATAAAGATGTTGTTCAGAATAGTGGCAGACAGGGAAAATTTCAAGTGCCGCCACCTGGCAATAGTTTTTTTGAAATGCGTCTATCGTAATCCTTAAAGATTCAGACGGCCTCTTGAACCATGTGGCCGGAGTGGGCAATCAAATGGCACGTATAGTCGCTGCTTGGATTGGCAAACACATTTTCGCATTCGCCTTCTTCAACGATTTTGCCGTCTTTCAACACCATCACGCGGTGGGAAATGGCGCGGATGACGGCGAGGTCGTGGCTGATGATGATGAAGGCGAGGCCGTATTCTTTTTGCAGGCCGCTGAGCAATTCAAGGATTTGTTGTTGCCATTGGACATCAAGCGCGCTGGTTGGTTCGTCCAATACGAGGATTTTCGGGCGGACAATGATGGCGCGGGCGATGGCGAGGCGTTGGCGTTGACCGCCGGAGAAGGCGTGCGGATAGCGTTCGAGTGCATCTTCGGGCAGGCCGACTTGTTTGAGGACTTCTTCGACGCGGCGGCGCATTTCTTCGCGCGGCATTTCAGGTTCGTGTACGCGTAAGGCTTCGGAAACGGTATCGAAGACGTTCATGCGCGGATTGAATGCGCCGAACGGGTCTTGGAACACCATTTGGATTTCTCGGCGCAATTCGTGTCGCCATGGCTCGCCGTTGATGTGCAGGCTGCCTTCGGAGTTGATAAGGTGCATAACGGCTTTTGCCAGCGTGGTTTTGCCGCAGCCACTTTCGCCGATGATGCCCAATGTTTCCCCCGATTTGAGATCGAAAGAAACGGGGTTGAGAATGGTTTTGTCGCGTTTCTTAAACCAGCCGTCTGATTCTTTGATGGAGAAGGCGATTTGTTCGGCCTTAAGGACGGTGGCAGGGTTTTCAGGCAAAGGAGCCACGCGTCGCGTTGTGCCGGCGTTGAGCAACATTTTGGTGTATTCGTGCTGCGGATTGGCAAAGACTTCGGCTGCTTTGCCGGTTTCGAGGATACGGCCGTTGCGCATAACGGCGACATCATCGGCAAAACGGCGTACAAGGTTCAAGTCGTGCGTAATGTAGAGCATGGTCATGCCGTGTTCTTCCTGCAGGCGTGAGAGCAGGTCGAGGATTTGGGCTTGGACGGCAACGTCCAAAGCGGTGGTCGGTTCATCGGCAATCAGGAGCTTGGGCTGGGCTGATACAGCCATGGCAATCATGGCGCGTTGGCGTTGGCCACCGGAAAGTTGGAAAGGGTAGGCCTGGGCTTTTTGCTCGGGCTGGTGGATGCCGGTTTCGTCCAGGAGTTCGATAGCGCGCGCCCATGCCTGTTTTTTATCCAAACCCAAATGCAGGGACAGGACTTCGGCGATTTGTTCGCCGACGCGCATGACGGGGTTGAGGGCGGTCATGGGTTCTTGAAACACCATGCCGATTTCGCGGCCGCGTAGTTTTTGCAGGGCGCGTTCGGGCTGGGTCAGCAGATTGGTTCCGCAATATTTCAGACTGCCTTCAAAGGTAACCATCGGATTCAGGCGCATAATGCCTTGCGACAATACGGTTTTGCCGCTGCCGCTCTCGCCGACCAATGCCAGTTTGCGGCCGGGTTGCAAGGTCAGGTTGATATCGTGCAGGACTTGCTTGCTCGGAAAGGAGCCGTTTAGGTTTTCGATTTCGAGTATAGGTGTCGTCATGGTCGTGGCCGTCTGAAAAGTTTGTTGATGACAGGTTTTCAGACGGCCTGCATGAATCAAGGGGCCGTCTGAAACAGCGGTTTAGTCTTGAAACTGTTCTTTGAGTTTGCGTTTTAACACTTTGCTGGTGGCATTGCGCGGCAGCTCGTCTTGGAAGATGACTTGTTTGGGGATTTTAAAGTTTGCCAACAGGCCGCGCAGGTGGTTGCGGACTTCGGCTTCTTCCAGTTTCATGCCTTCTTTGAGTTGGATAAAGGCAATGATTTCTTCATCGGCGTATTGGTCCTTCACGCCGATTACGGCGGCGGCTTCCACAGCTTCGAGTTTGTAAATGGCTTCTTCGATTTCGCGCGGATAGACGTTTTGGCCTTTGGAGATAATCAGGTCTTTTTTGCGGTCGACGATGAAGATAAAGCCGTCTTCGTCTATGGTGACGAAGTCGCCGGTTTTTAGCCAACCGTTGACAATGGTTTCATCTGTGGCGTCAGGCATGTTGAGGTAGCCTTGCATCACTGAGCCGCCTTTGATGATGAGTTCGCCCACTTCGCCGCGCGGCACTTCGATTAATTCGTCATCGACGGCTTTCACGGTCAAGCCGGGCAGGGCAACACCGACGCTGGCGGTTTTTTGGCGTTCGGGCGTATTGACGGCAACAACGGGCGAGCATTCGCTCAAGCCGTAGCCTTCCAACAATTTGGCACGCGGGAATTTGGCTTTGAAGTCGTCAATGGTTTGTTCGGCCAGAGGCGCGCCGCCGCTGATAAACAGGCGGACGCGGTTGAACCATCTGAAATACCAAGGGATTTTGGCTTTGCTCATGGCAGTGTAAATAGCCGGTACGCCGAGGAAAATGGTAGCGCGTTTGAGCAAAACCTGTTTCAACACGTTGGAGAACGGGAAGACGGATTTGACCAAAATAATCGAGCAGGCTTGATATATCGGCAGCAAAACCATGGCAGTCAGCGTAAAGCTGTGGAACATGGGCAAGAAGACGACGAAGCGGTCTTTTTGCGAAATTTGGAAAATTTGTTCGATGCCCGAAAGGTTGGAAAACAGGTTGCTATAACTGATTAATGCGCCTTTGGGGTGGCCGGTTGTGCCGGAGGTGTAGATAATGTGCGCCAAATCGTCGGCTGACGGCTGACGGCTCAGATTCGGCTTGCCGGGGAATGTACGCGCGGCATCGAAATAGCTGTCATCACCACTGGCGGCTTTGGTTTCGCCAATCCAGATGATTTTATTGACTTTGGTTTTGGCTTTGATGTTTTTGAGTTCTTTGGCCAACGGCGCAGAGGCGAACATAAAGCGTGCGCCGCAGTCATTAAGGATGTAGGAAAATTCTTCGCTTTTCAAAAAGACATTGAGTGGGACGGCTACCGCACCGATGGAAGTAATGGCGAAATAGGCGGCAATAAATTCGGGGGAGTTGGAAACGACAAGGGCGACCCTGTCGCCATATTGTACGCCTTGGTGTTGCAAATAGGCGGCGACGGTTTCTACTTCGCGTTTGAGGGAGGAATAGCTGATTTTTTCTTTGTCGTTGAAAATGACCGTGCCTTTACCGTTTTTTTGGCAGGCTGCAGTCAGCATAGCGTAAAAATTAGGGTGGGTGTGCATTTCGGAGTTTGTGTCCATATTGTGTCGATTGATGTACGGTTTCGATGAACCGTTTATTTCGAAGGGTAGGTTTTACATCCTATCGGTAAAATAAGCAAGAGGCCGTCTGAAAATACTTTCAGACGGCCTTGCGCTTTACTGGGCTTAGGAAAGCAATATTTTGAATTTAAACTTACTTATTGTGTTGATGGGAAAATTCCCATTCTTTAAAAGTCTGCCGTTCGGAAGATAGCGCAAGCCGATTGCGTTTCTGTCTCAAGCCATTTCGAGTTTACTGCTGTATTTGAGGCAGAATCCGGATGACGGATTGGCAGAGCCGATGATAGAAGCTTTAGGCTTAACCGTTGTTCAGACGGCCATCAGGTACTTTGTTAAACAGGCGATAGAAATTGTCGCTGGTGTTTTGTGCCAATGTTTCCAAGCTCTCGCCGCGCAGATTAGCTAAGAACTCGGCCGTATAGCGGACGTAGGAAGGCTCGTTTTGTTTGCCGCGTTTGGGAACCGGCGCGAGGAAAGGTGCATCGGTTTCTACCAAGATTCTATCGGCAGGGACGTATTTGGCGGCTTCTTGTATCAGCGGCGCGTTTTTAAACGTCACAATGCCGGAGAAGGAGATGTACATGCCTAAATCCAAAGCGGCTTTGGCAAAGGCGACGTCTTCAGAGAAGCAGTGAATCACGCCGGAGTTGGTGTGGCATTCTTTTAAAATCCGCAACGTGTCTTCGGCAGCATCGCGCGTGTGAACGATAACGGGCAGGCCGCTTTCGTTGGCAGCTTGGATATGGTCGGCAAAGCGTTGATGTTGCCATGACAAATCGCCTTTGCACCAGTAATAGTCCAAACCTGTTTCTCCGATACCGACGATTTTCGGATGCTTGGCCGCTTCTACCATTTCGGCAATGGTAAATTCTTCCGCTTCTTGGCTGTCGGGATGTATGCCGATGGTGCAGTAGATGTGGTCGTTTGCTTGAGCAATGTCGAATACTTCGGCAAAACTTTGTTTACTGACGCTGATGGCAAGCGCTTGCTTGACGCTTTGCGCTTCCATATTGGCAAAGACTTCGGGCAAGCGGTCTTTTAAGCCGTCAAAGTTGAGATGGCAATGTGAATCGATTAAATACATGGTATTACAGGGTAAAAGTAGTGCGGTCGCTGCGCAGGCGCGGGCCAAGCTCGGCTTCGATCAGGTTTTTGGCCTGCAGGCAGCTTTCGTGTTCGGAGAATGCAAGGCCTACGCCTTTGGGGCGGTGGGCTGAAGTGCGAGCCGGATTGATCCAAACGACTTTGGTGGGCAGGAAGCGTTTGGGGTAGTCGGCGATTTCTACGGCCAAGAGGATGTCTTCACCTAGGGAGAGTACGTCATCGGTCGGTACGAACAGACCGCCGTGTTCTAAAAACGGCATATAGCAGTTGTACAGCAGATTTGGGTCTTTGAGTTGCAAGACCAACATCTTCGCCGGAATGTCTTTTTTATTCATCATTTATTACCTGTTAGGGTTTGTTTTGCCAAAAATCTAAATATTCGATAAGCAGATACTCAAGCTGCATTTTAACACTCAAGGTATGGTATCCGTAAGGGTTGAGCGCGTTCAGACGGCCCAATAGGGCAAACAGCTTGCGTGAATCGGTTTTAGAGGCCGTCTGAAGCAGGGCTTGGGCATGGTGCGGATAATAAAGCGGTGCCATGCTTTGTTGTGCCAAGCCGACATCCATCAGCCACTTTTGCAGCCAGTCGATGAAAACGGCCAGTGGTTGCTTTTGTTTGTCGAACGCGGCGGCGTAGTCGAGTATGGCCAACAGGCGCGGGGCAGCCAGCAGCGTTAGCAACTCTTCGCGTAATGCGTCCAATTCGGGAGTCGGCGTGAATAAAGGCGCGCCGCTGTGGAATGCCAACAAGGCTTCGGCATTTTCCACACCCTGTTGGCGCAAGTATGTCGCAGCCTGCTCATGGGTAGGCGAGGGCAGCACCATCTGGCGGCAACGGCTTTTGATGGTGGGCAGGAGTTTGTCGCGCGCATGGGTAACGAGCAGGAAAACGACGTGTTGCGGCGGCTCTTCCAGAGCTTTCAACAAACCGTTTGCCGCCTGTGTATTCATGCTTTCAGCCGGATGCACCAATACTACGCGCAGGCCGCCGCGGACAGCGGTCAGGTAAATGTTTTCCACAATATCGCGCACGGCATCAATTTTGATTTGTAGGAGTTTGCGTCCCGTTGCCTCGCCTTCGGGAATTTCCGGCGTGAGTTCGTAAAAGTCGGGATGGGTGTTTTGGCTGAACAAATGGCACGAAGCACACTCGCCGCAGGGTTCATGACCGGACTTGGGCGATTCGCACAGCAATGCCTGCGCGACAAAGCGGGCAAACTCGGTTTTACCGGTATTTTCTTTGCCGGTAAACAGCCAGGCGTTAGGACGGTTTTGCCAATGGGCGGCGAGCTGTTGCCATTGGGTTTCATGCCATGGATAAATCATATCGTTTGGGAACTATAAGGTAGGTGGTTATTATACTCTCAGGCCGTCTGAAAAAGGTTTCAGACGGCCTTTAATAAACTGCCTAAAAACTAATCAAATATCTTTTTAATTTGAAATATCAATCATTAAGCTTACTTATTCACAGCCTTTGCACACGCTTGTTTGGGGAAAATGTGCATTTTGTTTGGTGGTAAAATGGTGCTTAAAATTTAGGCAGATGTGTTTTTTAATGTTAAATCAGACAGTAATCTGATTTATGCACAGGCTGTCCACGAGATTGAACAGGGAAAATGTGCATGGTGGGGATACTTTTCAGACGGCCTTATTTGTTGATTTTCAACGAAGCGGTCAAATCTCCGATAAATTTTGGTTCCCGTTTGATGAGGTAAATAATCAACGGAAGATTACCCACGGCAACAATTAAATACAGCAACGTAATACTGTCGAACAACATCAGCAAAACCGCGCTCAAAATGGCGGCTGACACCATAAACACGCCGTTGATAATGTTGTTGGCAGCGACGGCGTGGGCGCGGAAGGTTTCGCTGCTGGCGGTTTGGAGCCAAGTGTAAAGCGGTACGGAGAAGAAACCGCCGAAAAAGCCGATGGCAGACATCACGAGCATAATCGGATACGCTTGGGCTTGCGATAAAAACCAGATGATGCCGTTTAATTCGGTAAAGCGTTGGCCATGGGTCAGCCACACCAGCAATAATCCACAGACGGTCAGACCCAGAGTGCCGATGGTAACCAAGCCCAAAATCAGGCGCTCATGGCTGAGTTTGGCGCATAACACCGAGCCGATGGCAATGCCGATGGAGAACAGCGCCAACATCAGGTTGAACACATTATCGTTGCCGCCCAAATGGATTTGCGTGAACGTCGGCAGTTGGGTGGTATAAACCGAGCCGATAAACCAAAACCATGAAATACCGATAATGGAAGTAAATACGGGACGGTCGGCCGCCGCTCCACGAATCAGTGAATTCGTGCCTTTGATGATATTCCATTCGATTTTTGTATCCGGCATTTTAGCGGGGACAGACGGCATAAACAGGCTGGTCATCGTGCCGCCGACGGCGACCAATAACACCAAACCGCCAACAATATACGGTGGAACGCCTGCGACTGCCGTGCCCAAAAGTTGGCCAAGCAAAATGGCGATAAACGTACCCGATTCAATCAGGCTGTTGCCCATAATCAGCTCTTTGTCGTTGAGGTAATCGGGCAAAATCGCGTATTTCAGCGGGCCGAACAAGGTCGATTGTGTGCCCATGCAAAACAGGCAGATTAAAAGCAAAGGCGCGGATTGGATGTAGAAGCCATACGCCGCCACTGCCATGATGATGATTTCCAACAGCTTGATCCAACGTGCTAAAACTGCTTTATCGAATTTGTTGCTCAGCTGCCCAGAGAGCGCGGAAAACAGGAAGTAGGGCAGGATAAACAGCATTGCGCCCAAGTTCAGCATTTGGCTGGGCGGCAGCAAGTCGTTTTTGCCCAAACCGTAAAAACTGATCATCACGAATAATGCGGTTTTGAACATATTATCGTTAAACGCGCCCAAAAACTGCGTCCCAAAGAGCGGCGCAAAACGGCGGGTCGTGTGGAAATTCAGATTATCTTTTTTAAGGCTCATTGTTTGGATTCTTTATCTTCATCTTTTTCGATCAGTTTTTCAGTGGAGTCGTCGTCCATCAAAATGCGGTGCGCAGGGCCTTCAAGGTCGTCAAACTGTCCGTTTTTACCCGACCACCAGAAAAACCAGCCGATGATAAAGGCCAAAATAATGCTGATGGGGACAAGGATAAACATACTTTCCATTACATCGCTCCGGTCAAATCGGTCAGGATAAAGGTTTTGCCGCTGATGGTCAGGTATTCGTTGCGCAACGCACCGATATTTTTATCGTCAAAAAACAATTCGATACGGTCTTTAACCACGCGCCAGTATTGCGGGATATCGGTTTGCTCAAAAGGAGACAATACTGCCGCTTCGGCTGCATCTTCGCTTTGCAACTTGATTGCGAAGCGTCCGCTTTGCGGCGGATTTTGTGATTCATCGTCTGCCAACATAATAAAAAATCCGGCGTGTTCGCCGTCTTGAGTGTGGATACTGAAATAATGCATATCGGGAAATCTTCAAAACCGCCGTCATTTTTTTCAGACGGCCTAAAATAAAATTCCGTCCATTTTACATCAAATATTAAGTCAAGCAGCCGATTACATTTTTTGTTACAATACGGCGTTTACTTTGTTAATCTGTTCAGACCGCTACCCACTACGTCCCACAAGGGGTGCAACATAGCCGGAGCAGCAGTAAGGTCCCGACAAAAATGCCGTCTGAAACCTCAAGGAGCATAAAATGACACAAAAATTAATCTTGGTTTTGAACTGCGGCAGCTCTTCCCTCAAAGGTGCCGTATTGGATAACGACAGCGGCGAAGTATTGCTGAGCTGCCTTGCCGAAAAACTCAATCTGCCCGATGCCTACATCACCTTCAAATTCAACGGCGAAAAACACAAAGTCGACCTGTCTGCCAAGCCCGACCACACCGGCGCAGTTGAAGCCCTGATGGAAGAACTCAAAGCCCACGGCCTCGACAGCCGCATCGGTGCGATCGGCCACCGTGTGGTAAGCGGCGGCGAATTGTACAGCGAATCCATTTTGGTTACCGACGATGTTATCGCTGGTATCGAAAAATGTATTCCACTTGCTCCTTTACACAACCCGGCTCACCTTTTGGGCCTGCGCGCTGCACAAAGCATCTTCAAAGGCCTACCGAACGTTGTCGTATTCGACACCGCATTCCATCAAACCATGCCTGAACACGCTTACAAATATGCTGTTCCACATGAATTGTATGAAAAATACGGCTTGCGCCGCTACGGTGCGCACGGTACCAGCTACCGCTTCGTTTCTGACGAAACTGCACGCTTCCTCGGCAAAGACAAAAAAGACCTGCGCATGGTGATTGCCCACTTGGGTAACGGCGCATCTATTACCGCCGTCGCCAATGGCGAATCACGCGATACCAGCATGGGCCTAACCCCGCTGGAAGGTTTGGTAATGGGTACCCGCAGCGGCGACATCGATCCTGCAGTGTTCAGCTTCTTGGCTGAAAATGCCAACATGACCATTTCCCAAATCACCGACATGCTGAACAAAAAATCCGGCCTGCTCGGTATCTCCGGTTTGTCCAACGACTGCCGTACCATCGAAGAAGAAGCTGCCAAAGGTCATCCGGGTGCCAAACTGGCTCTGGAAATGTTCATCTACCGCTTGGCTAAATACATTGGCAGCATGGCAGTAGCAGCCGGCGGTTTGGACGCCTTGGTATTTACCGGCGGCATCGGCGAAAACTCCGACATCATCCGCGAACGCGTATTGGGCTACTTGGGCTTCCTCGGTCTGCACATCGACCAAGAAGCCAACCTGAAAGCCCGCTTCGGTAACGCCGGTGTAATTACTACTGCCGACAGCAAAGCTGTTGCCGTTGTGATTCCTACCAACGAAGAATTGATGATTGCACACGATACAGCCCGTCTGAGCGGCCTGTAATCCGTCATTATTAAAACCTGCCCGAAAGGGCAGGTTTTTTGTTGTGTATAGATGAAGAAAATTTTGAGAATATATTGAAAAAAGCCGGCAAACATTGTGTTTACCGGCTTTTTAATCAGTGCAATATTAAGAATGCAGATAGATAGGTTTAGAACTTATAACTGATGGTAAACAGTAAAGTCCTGCCTCGTGCGTAGTTGTTCAAGACGGAGCGTGTCGTACCGCCATATTTGCCATTGCATAAACCGTTGGCATCGCATTCGACTTCTTCGTCATCTAAACCGCCTTTTCTTTCAAATACGCTGAAATAGCGTTGAGTTGCGGCATCGTTTGCGGCATCCAAAGGATCGACATAGCGTTTATTGAACGCATTTTGAATGTCGAAACGAAGGATAAGGTTTTTCTTCGGTTCATAATTGGCATAGAAATCAAAAATCATCGGCTGTCTGTTGATGCTTTCTGTTTTTTTGATCACCCTTCTGCCCATTTGATGTGAAGAGTAGGTATTGGCACCGGTTGTACCGTCAACAAATTCTTCCTCAGTCGTCGCCCGTGTACTTTTGCCGTAATAGCGCATAATGCCGCCGACGGTCAATTTGTTGCCCAACCATCGGGATCCTAATTCAAACCGACCGTAATCTCGGGGCAGGCGGGAAATTTTGCTTAAGCCGTAGCCCTGTTTAATTTGGTCTTCTTTAGAAGAGTTGCGGGGCGATTCGCTGGCATCGCTATAATTGGTCGGCTGGTTGGTTTTTTGATATGCGTAAGACAGGGTTGTAAAAAAGCGGCCGAAATCATAGTTCATTTCCACTTCCAAACCGTTTTTATGAACAGGTTTGGCGTAGTTTCGATGCTGGATAGAGTATTGCAGGCCGGTACTGGTTACCCAGCTGGGTGCTTGATCCAAATCCCACCATTTGCCATAAACATTGTGAATATAGTTGTTTATCCTGCTGCGATAGGCGACCAGTTTGAAACCCAATACATCGTCCGGCTTGAAAATCCCTTTTTTGAAGGTATTGAAGCCTATTTGGTAAGTATTGGCCTGTTCCGGCTTGAGGGCTGTATTGACGCCTGAGTCGCCGATTTGTGAAAAATACATTTCTTGAATATTCGGCATTCTATGCGTACGAGAATAGCTGATAAACGGCATAAAGTAGTCATTGACATTGATGTTTAATGCCACCGAATGGTTTACCGCATGCTTTTTACCAGATTTGGTATAAACCGGTTCGTAAAGGTCGCAGCTTGGCGTGCAATGCTGTTTATAAATTTCAGAATCTTCTCCAAATGCTTTTTTAAAGTCTTCTTGGGTATTGAAGTAGTCGGTATATTCGCCTTTGTAGCGGTAGTTGACCATATTGGCACTGTAATTCAATTGATAAATGCCTTTTTTCAAGGAAGTATCAAAATAGAACGTATTGAATTTTTGCTGGCCTGAAGGTTGCAATATGGTTGATTTCTGAGGAAATATTCCTTTGTCGCCTTTAAAGCGGCCTAAAAAGCTGTACAGGCCGGCATCTTGATCCGGGCCGTCGTAAAACAGGCTCAGCTCTTCCGGAAAGCGGTTTTTACTGTATTGGTTTTTAAAGAAATTGAAACCCACAGTGGCTTTTAAATCTGTTTTTTGAGGAAGTTTGAAAGAAAAGCCGTTGTTGATATCCAAAAGATTGGCTGTATTTTTGGTTTCCAAATAATCAAGCAGTCCCCATCCTGAAAAACGTGAGTTTTTCGGATATTTTTGTTTTCCCAAATTATGGGCAGCCAATACGTTTAAATCGACATAATCGCCAATGTTTAAGTTGTAATTGGCTTGATAGTTGCGGTTTTCTACTTTGCGGCTGCCGATACGGTTGTTCATGGTACGAAGCTGAAGATCCAACTTGTTGTTGTCGTTTTCGTATTCCACTTTGACCAAATGGCTGTTTGAGCGTTGTTGCAGGCTGGTCGGGTCGATTGGAGTCAGGTCCCATTGCGGTGCCAAATTTTCTTTCCAGCTTCTTTCCAAATCATCGACATAATCTCTTTGCAAAACTTCAGGATCGTTATATTTTTTGGAGAAAGGGTAGTCCCAATAGCTTTTACCGACTGCGTTGCGCTTGGAAAAGTCGCGAACCCAACGATTTTGCCCTTGGTCGAATTTCAATAAGTTGCTTTCAAAATATTCTTGTTTTTTACGGTCCAAATATTCTTCGCCAAAATTACCGATACGCTGACCGCCGCCGCCTACTTTATAGTTTTGCTCAACATTACGGTGGCTGTAACCATATAAGGCACCAAGGCGCGCACCGCTGTCAAACCATTTTTGTACTGCTCCGGTTGCCATAAAGTTGCTTTTGGTGCTGTTTGTGCCGGTCAATCCTTTGGTCAAGAGGCCGAAGGTATTGTTTCCGTGTACCACATCGTCTACCCGTAAAGTACGGAAATTGGCTGTACCGGATAAGGCATTGATGCCGTTGGCACCTGTGAAACTGCCTTTGGTTACATCCACACCGGCAATAAAATTGGGATCTAGTGCCGTACCGAATTGCGAAGAGCTGCCGCTGCGTCCGGCATCGGCAGAAGTGGAATAGAAGGTTTGGGTGACGCCGTCAACCATCGTATTGACGCGTCCCAAACCGCTATCGCCACGAATATTGACCGCCAATACCCCCGATCCCTTGTCTTGTTGGGTAAAAACGCCGGGCATGCTCCGAACGATGGTATCAATGTTTTCGCTGGATTGATAAACGCGTTCACGCGAACTTTTGGCTTGGCCTTCGGTAAAAACTTTTTTCTCTTTGGCAATGTGTCTGCCTTTGACTTGAATTTCATCAAGCTCTTGAGTTGAAACCTCGTCTTCTGCGTGTGCGATACTTGTTATAGCCAGTAAAGATAATGTTAGTAGATTTAATTTGAAATTCGGATTCATGATAGTTACCTCAGAAACGAAGTCGCTACTTTATAACATATTATTAAACTTTACAAATATTTTAATAATGGTTTTTATTTGTTAAAAAATAAAGCAGATTCTTGTTTCAGAAGATAACCCACCTGCATATGATTAATCAGGCTGAAAAGATAAAGCAGGTCTGAATTTGAATTTGGTTGATCGAGAAGAAGGGAGATTTAATTGAATTTAAACAGCCGGAAGAAGAAAATTTGATTGCGATATGTGAATTGAGCCGTCGGTTTCAAATGAAGTCCAAAAAACATGAAATGCAAAATATAAAGTCGATATAGAAAGGTTTGAAGTCAGTTGAAGAAAAGGCCGTCTGAAAATGATATTTCAGACGGCCTTTATTGTTTTAAGCCTTATTCCGGACCGCGGAATGTGTCGTGGCAGGATTTACAGGTTGCACCGGTTTCGCCGTAAGCGGCTTTGATTTCTTCCAGTTTGCCGGTTTGGGCAGCGGCGTTAAGTTTCTCAACAGCAGCGACGAATTTTTCTTCTTCGGCTTTGAAGGTTGCCGTGTCCGTCCAGATGGCAGGCAGGGCGCGGCCGTTGCCTTGAGGGTCGGATTCAAACAGGGTGAACGGTTTTTTGCTGTTTTCAGCAAAAGTGGCTGCAGCTTGTTTGAATTTTTCAACGTCGTAAGGTTCTTCGTCTTTGACCATTTTGCCCATGCGGGTAAACTCAGGCATCATGGATTTGAACGCGGCCGTACGGTCTTCGGAAATAGGGCCTTTAGGCTGGGAAGGCGCGCCGCTGCCGCCGCAGGCGGAAAGGGTAAGCGCCACTGTTGCCAAAGCAACAGGGATAAAACGGGTTTTCATATGGAGTGTGTCCTATTGTGATGATATGATTATCGTTAAATTTAGAATCAGCCGGCCAAACGCTCAGGCCGTCTGATAAGGCGTTATCATACCTTAAACCCAAGTCTGAAACGAGTATAGAAAGGAAACGATATGGCAATTTTGATTACCGGGGCATCAGCAGGATTCGGCGCGGCGATGTGCCGCACCTTTGTTGCGGCAGGCTATCATGTCATCGGCGCGGCAAGGCGTGAAGACAAATTGCAGCAGTTGGCAGAGGAATTGGGCGAGCAGTTTTACCCGTTGGAAATGGATGTTTCGCGTACGGAGTCGATTCAAAACACTTTGAACAGCCTGCCCGAGCATTTATCCGAAATCGATTGCCTGATCAACAACGCCGGTTTGGCTTTAGGTCTGGATTCCGCTGATAAAGCCGATTTTGGCGATTGGGAAACCATGATTCAAACCAATATCATCGGCCTGACTTTTCTGACCCGCCAGATTTTGCCGCAGATGGTAGCGCGCAAACAGGGCTACATCATCAATTTGGGTTCGATTGCCGGCAGTTATGCTTATTCAGGCAGTAATGTCTATGGTGCAACTAAGGCTTTTGTGCGCCAATTCAGTATGAACCTGCGCGCCGAATTGGCAGATAAAAACATCCGCATTACCAATATCGAACCGGGCTTGTGCGGCGATACCGAGTTTTCCAACGTCCGTTTCAAAGGCGACGATCAGCGTGCGGCCGAGGTTTATGAGAATGTCGAGTTTATCCAGCCGCAAGATATTGCCGATACCGCTTTATGGCTCTATCAGCGTCCTGCGCGGATGAACGTCAATTCCATCGAAATCATGCCGGTTGCCCAGACCTTCGCAGGCATGAAAGTTTACCGCGATGAGCCTGCTCCGATGAAGGAGGAAACGTTTGAAAAACAAAGCATGTCTTTGTTTGGAAAAATTAAATCTTGGTTTAAGTAATCGGCATCAGGCCGTCTGAACATTTCAGACGGCCTCTTTGTTATCTGAAATTGAACAAACACGTTATAATGTAATTTTTTATTAACAAGGCCGTCTGAAAGGCTGTTTCAGTTATGAACGCAATCAAACAAAAAATCTTAGAACAAGCGCAGCGCGATGGTGTGCAGGTAACCGCATTGCGTGAGCAAGTGCTTGATATTGTTTTGAAACAAAGCGGCGTGATTAAAGCCTACAACGTTCTGTCGCAGATGCAGCAGCAAAGCGAGGGCGTGGTTGCGCCGCCGACGGCCTACCGCGCCCTTGATTTTTGGGCGGAGCAGGGCGTTTTGCACAAAGTGGCGGCGGTCAACGGCTATATTTTGTGCAGCCACGCGCAGCACGAGTGTGACGACCATTGCCATGACCACGAAGAAGCCGAAGCGCACCACAGCGCGTTTATTTTGGTTTGTACCGAATGCGGTACGGCAGACGAGCAGACCTTGAGCCAAGAATGGGCGGCATTGCGTGCAGGCGTGGCCGAAACCGGTTTCTCATTAAAAGAAGAACATGTTGTTTTAACAGGAATTTGTAAAAAATGTCAGAAGTAAAAAAGACCAAAGTCCACCTGATTTCAGGCTTCCTCGGAACAGGCAAAACCACCGCACTCAAAAGTCTGATGGCGCAAAAAGATCCGAATGAAAAATGGGTCATCATCGTCAACGAATTTGGCGAAATCGGCATTGACGGCGCAGTCTTGAGCGACAACGGCATTCCCGTGGCAGAAATCGCCGGCGGCTGTTTGTGCTGCACTGCCGGCGCGCAAATGGGTACGACCGTACAAAAAATGCTGCGCGACGCCCAACCCGACCGCTTGATGATTGAAGCCAGCGGCCTGGCGCACGCCGCCAGCGTTATCGACGAATTAAAAGCCAAACCGCTTGACAGTATGCTGGAAATCGGCGCCGTCTTTACCGTTGTCGATCCGCGCCAATTCATTAATCCTGATTATGCGCAACAAGCCTTGTATAAAGACCAAATCGGCATTTGCGACGTATTGGTCGCCAGTAAAACCGACTTGTGCACGCCCGAGCAGCTGGCCGAGTTTCACGATAAAGCGTCCAAGCTGTTCCCGCCTAAAGCCAAAGTGGTTGAAGTTCAAAATGCGCAACTCGACATCCAATGGCTTGATATTCCCGTTGTCGAAAAATCGCGCTACCGCCTCAAAGCCCTGCCGGACAACACCATGGGCTTCCAGTCTCAAGGTTTCACTTTCCCTGCCGGGCGTGATTTCGACGGCGAAAAACTAACTGATTTCTTTAACGACCTGCCTAAATTTACAGACGGCCTCGTCCGCGCCAAAGGCGTGTTCCAAGTGCTCGGTACATGGGTGTGGCTCAACTGGGTGGATGGTCAATGGGGCGCAAACCAAGTTTCATGGCGCCGTGATTCCCGCTTTGAATTGATTGCCAAATCGTTTGACGCGGATTTAATTGAGAAGAAATTGCAGGAGGCGTTGGAGAAGTAAATCATCGGCCAAACGCTTATTAATCCGTTACTATTATGCCGTCTGAAGTCAGCAGTTTCAGACGGCCTTCAAATCAAAAAAATAGAGGAACACTTAACCATGTGGCGTTATATCTTTCATCGTATGCTCCTTTTGATTCCCACGTTGTTGGGGATTTTGGCGATTACCTTCGCCGTGATTCAGTTTGTTCCCGGCGGTCCGGTGGAGCAGATGGTTCAGCAGCTGACGCAGGGTGCAGTTGGCGGTGAAACAGCAGGACACAGCATGCCTGGAACTTTGGCCAAAAACGGCAACCGCATCAGTGCGGAAGATTTGGCCGCGCTGAATGCTTTGTACGGTTTCGACAAGCCGCCTGTAACGCGTTTTGTCGATATGGTATGGAAATTTGCCCGTTTCGATTTGGGCGAGAGTTTTTTCCACCATCAAACCGTATTTGAGTTGGTAAAAGAGAAAATGCCGGTATCGATGAGTTTGGGTTTGTGGACATTCTTCCTAACTTATTTGATATGTATTCCGTTGGGTATAGCCAAGGCGGTCAGGGATGGCAGCCGGTTTGATACGGTTACGGGTATGATCATTTTGGTCGGCTATACCGTACCGCCGTTTGTCTTGGGTTTGGTGTTGCTGGTGTTGTTTGGCGGTGGCAGCTTTTTTGCCTGGTTCCCGCAGGGCGGCTTGGTCGGCGATGATTTCGATACGCTCTCTTGGGCGGGTAAAGTCAAAGATTATTTGTGGCATATGGCCTTGCCGATTACCGCTTCGGTGGCAGGCAACTTGGCGGTCATGACCGTATTGACGAAAAACGTGTTCCTTGAAGAAATCCGCCGTCAATATGTTTATACCGCGCGAGCCAAGGGCTTGCCTGAGAAACAGATTCTGTGGAAACATATTTTTCGCAACGCCATGATTCCTCTGATTACCGGTTTCCCGGCCGCATTTATCGGCGCATTCTTTACCGGAAGCCTGTTGATTGAAACGCTGTTCTCGCTGGACGGGTTGGGTTTGCTGTCTTACGAGGCAGTGATGAAACGCGATTATCCTGTTGTAATGGGTACGCTGTATGTGTTCACGCTGATGGGGTTGTTGGCTAAATTGGTGTCGGATATTTCTTATTCATGGGTCGATCCGCGTATTCACTTTGGCGGACAGAAATAAGGCCGTCTGAAAATATCTTCAATCCATTATTAAAGAATGTTTCGAACCATGAAAAAGAAAAAATCTACTTCAAACCCTACTTGGCAAGCCTTTAAGCAGCATAAGCGCGGTTGGTTGGCTTTGCGGATTTTGGCCGTTTTGTTTGTCGTCACTTTGCTTGCGCCTTTGTGGAGCAACGACAAACCTTTGTGGATACGCTATCAGGGCGAGTATTTCTTCCCCTTGGTAAACGAATATAACGAAACCACATTTGGCGGCGATTTCGATACGCCTGCGGATTATCTGGATCCGCTTATCCGCCACAACATTACTTCAGACGGCAATTTTGCCCTTTACCTGCCCAATCCTTACGATGCCGATACCTTAAACGATTTTGATACGGCACCCGATCCGGCCAAACCGTCCGAACGGCATATCTTGGGAACGGATGACCGCGGCCGCGACCTGTTGGCGCGCTTGGTTTACGGTTTCCGCGATTCGCTGTTGTTTGCCTTGGTGTTGACCGTGGTGACTACCGTAATCGGCGTGGTTGCAGGCGCGGTGCAGGGTTATTTCGGCGGTAAAACCGACCTTCTGATGCAGCGTTTTATCGAGGTTTGGGGCGGTATGCCGGAGCTGTACCTCCTGATTATCCTGTCTTCGTTCTTTAATCCGGGGCTGTTGATTTTGCTGGTGTTGCTGTCGCTTTTCGGCTGGATGGGTTTGTCTGACTATGTCCGCGCCGAGTTTTTGAAAAACCGCCAGACCGATTACGTTTTGGCGGCGCGCGCGATGGGCGTGGGCAACCGTGAAATCATGTGGCGCCATATCCTGCCCAACAGCTTAACGCCGGTATTGGCCTTCCTGCCTTTCCGTATTTCAGGTGCAGTACTCGCTCTGACCAGTTTGGACTTCTTGGGCTTGGGCGTACCTGCTTCACAGGCAAGTTTGGGCGAGTTGCTGGCGCAAGGCAAAGACAACTTGGACGCGTGGTGGATCGGCCTGTCTGCCGTTGCCACGCTGACGGTGATGCTGCTTTTGCTGGTCATGATTGGCGAAGGTTTGCGTCAGGCATTTGACGTACGCGCACGCAGTTAATTGCTTTTCTAAAGCGTGAAGAGGGTGGGCGGAAAAGCTTATCCTGCATTCTCAGGGCCGTCTGAAAAGTTTCAGACGGCCTCATCCATTCGTTTGAATCATTAAAAACCATGAATCAAGAAATCACATTTCTTACTCTTTTTCTGCTCGGCTTTTTTGGCGGAACGCATTGCGTTGGCATGTGCGGCGGCTTGAGCAGCGCATTCGCTTTGCAGCTGCCGCCACATTTAAACCGAATCGGGCTGATTGTATTGTTGAACTTGGGGCGCATCAGCAGCTATGTCGTCATCGGTCTGTTGGTCGGCTTGGTCGGGCAGGTCGGCATTTCCTTAGACAATACGCGCGCGGTTCAAAACGGTTTGTATATTGCCGCCAATATCTTGCTACTTTTGCTCGGTCTCTATCTTGCCGGTATTTCAACTGCTGCAACCAAAATCGAAGGCATCGGCAAACCGATATGGAAACGCCTAAATCCTTTGCTGAATAAATTGCTGCCGATTAAATCAGTGCCTGCCTGTTTCGGCGTGGGCGTGCTTTGGGGCTGGCTGCCTTGCGGTTTAGTGTACAGCGCGTCTTTGTATGCTTTGGGCAGCGGCAATGCCTTGCACGGTGGGCTGTATATGCTGGCGTTTGCATTGGGGACCTTGCCGAACTTGCTTGCGATGGGCATATTTGCCGCGCAGTTGAAAACCTTTCTGCAAAAACGCATGGTTCGTTTGTGCGCCGGATTGTTGGTGGCAGGATGGGCGATATGGCGCTTGGCCGTATTTGCAATGGGGCAAATCGGGTAAGGTAAAGGGGATTTATTTAGTTTGTTGTTTTGCAATTTAAAAGGCCGTCTGAAAGATTTTCAGACGGCCTTTTTCACAAGAAAGATTTAATGTATCAAATTCCAAGCCATCTTGGCGGCAATCAGCAGCAACATGATGCCGAAGGCGATTTTGAGTTTTCGGGCGGGCAGCTTGTGCGCTGTTTTAACGCCGAGCGGAGCAAAGAGGATGGTGGCAACGCTCAATATGGCCACGGCCGGAAGATAGATAAAGCCTGCCGCGCTTTCAGGCAGGTTGGCAATATGCAAACCGTTGGCAAAATAGCCGATGGTGCCGGCAATCGCAATTGGCCATGCCAGACCTGAAGATGTGCCGATGGCACGGTGCGCCGGAAAGTTGCAATACAGCAGGAATGGAACGGATAGCGAACCGCCACCGATACCGACCCAACTTGAAGCCGCCCCAAAAAGCGTGCCGACGGCTGTCAGACCGGGGAGTTCAGGCAGGGTGCGTGAAGGTTTGGGTTTGGAATCGCGCAGGGTTTTGAGTGCGATAAAGGCAAGAAATGCAATAAAGAAAACCTGCAAAGCCAGCGTCGGCATATATTTTGCCGACACCGCGCCGAGGAGTACGCCGAGTATCATGCCCGGCGTCATTCGGCGGACGCTCGCCCAATCGATGGCGTGCTTTTTATGTTGGGCGTACATGCTGGAGAAGGTGGTAAATACCATGACGGCAAAGGAAGTGCCGATGGCTAGATGCTGGGCATAGGGGTGGCCGCCTATGCCTTGCAGTTGTAACGCCCATAAGACAACGGGAACAATTAACGTGCCGCCGCCTACGCCGAATAGTCCGGCAATAAAGCCCGCCGCGCTACCGACGGCGAGCAGGGAAAGGATGATGTCCCAAGACCACATTTCAGACGGCCTTGTCGTGTTTGTGAGTTTTGTGGCGTTTTTTAAACCAACGGATGGTTGCCATTACATAACCGGACAGGCTGTAACCGAGGAAGAACAAGAAGAGGACGAGCGAAGGCTCCCAATTGATGAGCAGCAATACCAACACGGCCAATACCATGCCCATAAACGGCACTTGGCGGCGGATATTGATTTCTTTGAAGCTCCAAAACGGAATCTGCACAATCATGGAAATACCGGCAAACAGGGTAATGCCCAATGCCCACCAATGCACGCCGGGGAAGCGTTCGATGCTGTGGTTGACCCAAATCAGGCCGACAATCAACGCAGCGGCGGTCGGGCTTGGAACGCCGATAAACCAGCGTTTATCGACTTTTCCGATGAGCGTGTTAAACAGCGCCAAACGCAGGGCGGCGCAGGCGCAGTAGATAAAGGCGACGGAATAACCGATTTTGCCAAACTGCCAAAGTTGCCATTTGTAGGCAATCAGGGCAGGCGCCACGCCGAAGCTGACCATATCGGCAAGGCTGTCGAGCTGTTCGCCGAACGCGCTCTGGCTGTTGGTCAAACGGGCAACGCGTCCGTCCATGCCGTCGAGCAGCATGGAAAGGAAGACTGCAATTGCCGCCGTTTCATAACGTCCGTGCATGGACTGGGTAATGGCGAAGAACGCGCAAAACAGTGCGGCGATGGTAAAGGAATTGGGCAGCAGGTAAATGCTGTTTTTGCGGATGGAGTTGCGTGGAGGAATCGGATTTTCTGTATTTTGTGAGTTGTCCATAATGTTTCCGTATATGCTGCGTGTGCAGATAAGGCATTATACCGCATTGGCAGGTTAAGGATTTTTAAAAGGCAGACATAGTTTCACTTCAATCGCATAAAGTTTCAGACGGCCTTTATTTTGTCAGTCAAACAACTCGCCCTGCGCCTGCTCTTTGGTCACGCGTACGTCGGTTTCGCCGTCGGCAAAAGTGATATGCAGTTTTTGTCCTTGTTTCAACGTATCGGCATTGCGGATAACTTGTCCGCGTGTATTTTTGACGACCGAAAAGCCGCGCTCCAGAATATGTTGCGGCGATACGGCTTCGAGCAATGCGGCTTGGGCAGTCAGGCTTTGACGGCGGTGGGCAAGCAGCTGGCGGAAGGAATGTGACAAGGCCGTCTGAAAGCGGTCGATATTGTTTTTGTAAACGGAAACATCAGGACGGCAATGTTTCAGGGTTTGGGTTTGGCGTTCAAAACGGGCAGTGTGGGTGCGGAGGTTTTGCGTCATCGAGTAAGACAGCGTTTGCGCCAGCTTGCTGATTGAGGCACGCTGCTCGTCAAGTTTTTGGCGCGGATGACGGATTTGCCGCGCCAGCCAGTCGAGTTTTTGGCTGGCATCGAAATAGCGTTGTTCCAAAACGGTTTTCAGACGGCCTTTGGCTTGGGCGAGGCGGTGTAGCGATTCTTGGCGGTTGGGGCTGACCAGCTCTGCCGCGCCGGTTGGTGTCGGTGCGCGCACGTCGGCAACAAAATCGGCAAGCGTGAAATCGGTTTCGTGGCCTACGCCGCTGACGACGGGAATTGAGCAGGCTTCGATGGCGCGTACGACCGGCTCTTCATTAAACGCCCACAAGTCTTCAATGCTACCGCCGCCGCGACAGACAATCAGTACGTCACATTCGGCACGTTGCGAAGCGGTTTTAATCGCTTGGGCAATTTGCAACTCGCTGCCTGTGCCTTGTACGGGCGTCGGATAAACGATAACGGGGATTTCGGGCGCTCGGCGGTTTAAGGTGGTTACAACATCGCGCAAAGCGGCGGCAGCCAAACTGGTGATGATGCCGATACATTGCGGACGGTCAGGCAACGGTTTTTTGCGTTCCGCTGAAAACGCGCCTTCCGCCTGCAACTGTGCCTTCAATCGTTCATAGGCTTCGTAAAGCTGCCCCAAACCTTTGAGCCGCACCTCATTTACGGTAATTTGAAATTCGCCCCGCGCTTCATAAATGCTAATTTTTCCTGATACTTCGATATGGTCGCCTTCTTTCAAAGGCTTCGCCAAACGCATGGCCGCACCCTTAAACATCGCGCAACGTACCTGAGCGCGGCTGTCTTTGAGCGAGAAATAATAATGTCCGCTGGCGGCACGGGTCAGGTTGGATACTTCACCGGCAATCCACAAGCCTGCGAGATGGTCTTCCAGCAAGGCTTTGGCAAGGGCGTTGAGCTCGGATACGGAAATGGAGGAGGGCGAGAAAAGTTCGGACATTGCGAAACGGAAAAATTTGGGAAAGCTGAATTATAAGGGTTTTAGAGCCATTCGTTGTATTCGTTTTCATGAAACTTGCGCCCTTTGTTTTAATATTATCAAAGCCGCATGTTCAGACGGCCTTGTCTGGGCGAGCTTGTGTTATATTATCGTTTGATTTTCGCTTCAAAAGCCGTGCGTATGCCCAAACTCCACCAAATTATCGAACGCCATTGGCAATCCCCCAATCCGTTTTTGTCTTTGCTGTTAAAACCATTGTCCAAGCTGTTTGCCAAAATTGCGGCGAAACGGCGCGATAATTTTGTTTCAGGCCGTCTGAAAAGCGAAAAATTACCTGTGCCTGTGGTGGTGGTCGGCAATATCCATGCAGGCGGAACAGGGAAAACGCCGATAGTCGCCGCGCTGGTGTCGGGTTTGCAGGAAAAGGGCGTTAAGGTCGGCATCATCAGCCGAGGTTACGGGCGCAAGAGCAAGGCGGTTCATGTATTGAATACAGCCAGCAGTGCGGCAGATGCAGGCGACGAGCCTTTATTGCTGTTTCGTCAAACCGGTGCGCTGACGGCGGTAGGCAGTAGCCGTGCAGACGCAGGCAGGGCATTGCTTGCGGCGCATCCTGAGCTTGAATTGATTGTGGCCGACGACGGCTTGCAACATTATGCCTTGCAACGCGATATGGAAATTGCCGTATTTCCAGTGGCAGATACTGGTCGCACCAATTTGGATTTACTGCCCAACGGCAGCCTGCGCGAACCTTTGTCTCGATTGGCTTCCGTTGATGCGGTCGTCGTCAGCGGGGGGCAAGCAGATATGGCATTCAGGCCGTCTGAAAATATGTTTGCCAGCCATATTGAAACAGGGCAGATTTACCGTTTGAACAGGCCGTCTGAAAAATTGGATTTGGCGGGCTTAGGAAATCAAATCGTCGCCGCCGTCGCCGGTATCGCTAAGCCGGAGCGTTTTTTCAATACGTTGCAAAGCATGAATATTGCTTTGAAACAAACCGTTGCCTTGCCTGATCATGCAGATATTACGGCAGCGGATTTGCCGGACGCAGATGTGGTGATTATCACGGAAAAGGATGCAGTCAAATTTTCAGACGGCCACGGCCTGAATCATGTGTGGGTCTTGCCTGTTTATGCGATAATTGAGCCGGACTTGGTGGCGTTTGTATCCGCGAATGTTTCAATCTAAATGCTTATAGATGTTTTACAGATGTTTTAAAGATGATCTTCAAACTACGCGATAGGAGTAAATCATGAAGTTAAAATATTTGTTGGTCGCTTGCGCAGCTTTATTTGTATCCACTCAAAGCTTAGCTGCTAAACCAAGTGATGAATCTGCAATGAAATGGTTGGAGATTCAAGGGATAAGCAGTAATTATAGCGAGAAAGTGCAACGTTCTTTGGAGATGGTGAATAAAGAGGACAATGAGCGCTTGTTAACGATGACGCCCAAAGCTCAAAAAGCGCAGATGAAGGCGGTCATCAGCCGTTATATGAAAACATGCAAGACGATTTGAGCCGCCCTGAGTTGAAAAAGCAATGGTTGGATGAAGAAAAGCGTGCCGTACAGAAAGTATTTACACAAGAAGAAGTCGATGTACTCAACAGCTTCTTCTCTTCCCCTCGGGGCAAGGGTATTTTGAAAAAAATCAATCATCTCAGACAGCATGGCGGAGATATTGACAATGTGCTGAGCCAAGCAGACGTGGATAGCATAGTAAAAGTATTTGAGCATGGGGCCGGTAAGTCTGCATTTGAAAAGATGGAACGTTTCGACAAATTGAATGATGAGATTGTTGAAAAGACGATGAGCAACAACTATATCAACGCAAGCAGGAAATATACGCCCGCTTTTGAGGCGCAAACGCGCGATATTTTGTGTAAGGGCAATAAACATTCTTCGGAATGTGACAAATAATGTGCAGGCCGTCTGAAAATATTGATATTTATTAAGTAGGTAGAAAAAATGAAATTGAAAACTTTATTGTTGCCTTTTGCTGCTTTGGCCTTGTGTGCCAATGCGTTTGCCGCGCCGCCCAGTGATGCGTCGCTGGAGCGGTTGTTTGAAGTGCAGAAGATGGATGCTCTGTTAGACCAGTCTCTCCAAAGCGTTGGAGGTATTGTACTTTCTGATCCGAAGATACAGGATTTTTTGAAAGATGTGCCCAAAGATAAGCGTCCACAGTTAGAAGAGGTCCTTAAAAAATATACAAATCAATTAATTAACGAAATTAATGCATTACAAGAGAATACCCAGGTACATAAAGCAGCTTTAGACGGTATAAAGGCGGTTTATACTCAGGAAGAAGTCAATAGATTGATTGACTTTTACGGCACGGCAGTGGGGCAATTATACTTACTAAAACGCCGTGCTATTTTGAGATCACAATGAATCTAATATTGTCTAATATTGAGTATCATCACCGAAAAATACGAAAAATCCAGTCAAAACGAAAACTTAGCCCGTGAAATCCGTCAGATCATGTGCAACGGCAAAAATCCTGACCAAGTCTGTACGCGGCAAGCAAAGAAAACGGCACAGAAAAAATGATGCCGCTTGAGGCCGTCTGAAAACAAGCGTAGCAAGTTTCGCCAAAACGAGCAAAGTGATTTTCGCTAAAACTATCAAACCTGAAAGTAAACCCCATGGAAAAAAAATTCTTAGACATCCTCGTTTGTCCTGTGACCAAAGGCAAACTCGAATACCATCAAGACAAACAGGAATTGTGGAGCCGTCAGGCGAAGCTGGCTTATCCTATTCGTGACGGCATCCCTTATATGTTGGAAAACGAAGCGCGCCCGTTGAGCGAAGAGGAACTGAAAGCATGACCGAATTTGTCGTATTGATTCCGGCGCGGTTGGATTCTTCACGTCTGCCGGGTAAGGCTTTGGCCGATATTCACGGTAAACCGATGGTTGTGCGTGTCGCCGAACAAGCGGCGAAAAGCAAGGCCGCGCGTGTTGTCGTTGCCACCGACCATCCCGATATTCAGACGGCCTGTCAGGCGCATGGCGTCGAAGTGGTCATGACTTCCAATCAACATGAAAGCGGTACAACGCGCCTTGCCGAAGCGGCCAATACGCTGAAACTGCCGCAGCATCTGATTGTTGTGAACGTACAAGGCGATGAGCCTTTAATCGACCCCAAGCTCATCAACCGTACAGCCGAAGTTTTGGTTGAAAACAATGTGCAAATGGCAACCGCCGCCCATGAATTGCACGA
This sequence comes from Neisseria sp. 27098_8_139, assembly GCF_041433195.1. Classification (NCBI taxonomy): domain Bacteria; kingdom Pseudomonadati; phylum Pseudomonadota; class Betaproteobacteria; order Neisseriales; family Neisseriaceae; genus Neisseria; species Neisseria sp. 27098_8_139. The sequence continues at coordinate 77,659 of NZ_JAPWBA010000003.1, read as the reverse complement.
TTTTGACGAGTTTATGAATCCCAATGTCGTCAAAGTCATCCTTGATAAAAACCGCAACGCCATCTATTTCAGCCGCGCCCCGATTCCTTATCCGCGCGATGTGATGCGTGCCGAAAAACGCGAATTGCCTTCCGAAACAGCCGTTTTGCGCCACATCGGCATTTATGCCTATCGTGCAGGCTTCCTGCAACGCTATTCCGAAATGGATGTTTCTCCTTTGGAAACCATCGAATCGCTGGAACAGTTGCGCGTCCTGTGGCACGGTTATCCGATTGCTGTTGAAATCACCCAAGAAGCGCCTGCTGCCGGTGTGGATACGCAGGAAGATTTGGACAGAGTACGTGTTGCGTTTAAAGCTTAAGGCCGTCTGAAAGGAAAAGACATGAATGATTTCCGCTATTTGAGCCGTGAAGAACAAAAATTGCTTGCCGACGTGGAGAAGCTGGTAAGAGATGACGAACAAGAATTCAACTATGACATGCTTAAAATAGAGGCGCCGGAACAGGCCAGCGGCGAGTTTTGGTTCCGCATGGCAGAAATGCTCAGCACTTTGCCGCCCAATCAGTCGTTGGACTTGCGTATGAACGGCGGACGCTTGACCGTTGCTGTATCAATTTTGTCAGTATTGCTGCAAGATAATCCCGATATTCCGCAGCTTTGGGCACAAAAAATCATTGCACTCAACTACTTGGCTCATGGCCATCAAACCCGTGCAATCGGTTTGGCGCAGCAGCCTGACAAAGCGGCCGAAGCCAATGAAGAAGAATATTTGGCGAAAGCCTTATCGCAAAACTTGCTTTCCACTTTGAAAGACGCGATAGAGCGATTCCCGGAAGACTCATGGTTTATCGAAATGCACGACGATGCATGGAAGCATTTCGGCCAGAAAGAGGCCGTCTGAAGTTTTGAACGATAAACACAAGCCGTGTAAAATTATCTGAACATTAAATCCGTCAACCAAAAGGACTCATCATGAAAGTATTATTGTTGGGCGCGCCAGGCGCCGGCAAAGGCACACAGGCTCAATTCATCACTGCTGCATTCGGCATTCCTCAAATTTCTACCGGCGACATGCTCCGCGCCGCCATCAAAGCAGGCACTCCGCTGGGTTTGGAAGCAAAAAAAATCATTGATGAAGGCGGTTTGGTACGCGATGACATCATTATCGGCATGGTTAAAGAGCGCATTGCCCAAGACGACTGCAAAAACGGTTTCCTGTTTGACGGTTTCCCACGCACATTGGCACAAGCCGAAGCCATGGTTGAAGCCGGTGTGGATTTGGATGCCGTGGTTGAAATCGATGTGCCTGACAGCGTGATTGTCGACCGCATGAGCGGCCGCCGCGTACACTTGGCTTCCGGCCGTACTTACCACGTTACCTACAATCCGCCTAAAGTCGAAGGCAAAGACGACGTAACCGGCGAAGATTTGATTCAACGCGACGACGACAAAGAAGAAACCGTGAAAAAACGTCTTGCCGTTTACCACGAGCAAACCGAAGTTTTGGTTGATTTTTACAGCAAACTGGAAGGCGAACACGCGCCTAAATACATCAAAGTTGACGGCACTCAACCGGTAGAAGCCGTGAAAGCCGAAGTATTGAAAGGTTTGGGCAAATAAGTTTTGCCAAAGTAAAATCATAAGGCCGTCTGAAAAAATATTTTCAGACGGCCTTTTGTGTACAAAAGCTGTTAAAATCGAAGCTATAACCGTTATCCGCAGGCATCTTATGAATCCTTTGATCTCCGACTTCCAAACTCAGCAACAACGTACTCCCGTTATCGTCGCCCTCGATTTTGCCAACGAAAAAGATACGCTCGGATTTGTCCGCAATCTTGACCCGACACTGTGTCAAATCAAAATCGGCAAAGAGCTGTTTACCGCAACCGGCCGTAGTTTGGCAGAAAGCTTAATCAATCAAGGTTTCAAACTTTTCCTCGATTTGAAATACCACGATATTCCCCACACAGTCGCTCAGGCCTGTAAAGTTGCCGCCGATATGGGCGTTTGGATGGTCGATATGCACGCCTCTGGTGGCCGCCGTATGATGGAAGCCGCAGCAGAAGCCGTTGCCGGATATCAAACCAAGCCGCTCTTGATCGGCGTAACCGTGTTGACCAGCATGGAACAAAGCGATTTGGCAGAAATTGGTTTGAACATCGCTCCCGAAGAGCAAGTCATCCGTTTGGCAAAACTGACGCAAAGCTCAGGTTTGGACGGCGTAGTCTGTTCTGCTCAAGAAGCCGCGCCGCTGCGCCGCGAATTGGGACAGGATTTTGTCTTGGTAACACCCGGCATCCGCTTGGACGTTGCAGGCAATAATGACGACCAACGCCGCATCATGACACCAGCCGAAGCCTTGGCTGCCGGCTCAACCTATTTGGTAATGGGTCGTCCGGTAACCAAAGCTGCCGATCCGGTGGCCGTATTGCGTGAAGTCAATCGAGTAGCCAACGCTTAAGGCCGTCTGAAGTATGAAGGCGATTGTAATTGGTGCCACAGGAGCGACAGGGAAATCTTTGTTGCCTTTGCTTGCAGCCAGTTCAGAGGTTGGGTCTATCGACTGTTTTGGTCGCAGACATCCTGATTTTACCCACCAAAAACTAAATAGCCATCAGATTGATTTTTCTAAGCCTGATGATTGGCGCGAAGAAGTGCAGGGCGATGTATTGTTTGCCTGCTTGGGAACAACTCTGAAAGCGGCTGGCAGTAAAGAAGCGCAATGGGCAATCGATTATGAGGCGAATCTTGAATTTGCCAAAGCAGCCAGACAAAACGGCGTCAATGCTTTGGTTTTGGTTTCTGCTTCCGGTGCAAATTCTGCTTCGCGCCTGTTTTATCAACGGATGAAGGGCGAATTGGAACAAGCAATTATCGCTTTGAATTTTCCGCACCTTATTATTTTCCGCCCGCCCTTATTGATTCGTCCGAATAGCGATCGATTGGGTGAGAAAATTGCCGAACGGATTTTTCGCGTACTCAACCGCATCAGCATGCTGAAAAGCCAACGTCCGCTTGCTGTCGAAAAATTGGCACAAGCCATGCTGAAAGCGGCGTTGTTGTCATCTCATGAACAGGCGTCGTACTCGAAAAACCATATGCAGGTATATGAGCCTCAAGATATTTTTAGGCTGTTAGATCAATAATCTGATAACAAGCCTTACACAGAGATTTTAATGGAGCCAGTATGGTAACCAAGTTCCAACAAGAAACCCTCAAATCCCGTTTTGCACAAGCCAAAGTCCTTGTTGTCGGTGATGTGATGCTCGACCGCTATTGGTTTGGCGATGTGTCCCGTATTTCTCCTGAAGCCCCTGTGCCGGTGGCGAAAATCGCCCGTATCGACCAGCGGGCGGGCGGAGCGGCGAACGTTGCGCGCAATATCGCCTCATTGGGCGGTAAAGTAGGGCTGTTGTCCGTAACCGGCGATGATGAAGCTGCAGATGCGTTAGACGCATTGATGGAGCAAGACGGCGTTTCTTCCTATCTGGTGCGCGACAAACAAATTGCGACTACTGTCAAATTGCGCGTCGTCGCCCGCAACCAGCAGCTTATCCGCCTTGATTTTGAAGAATCGCCTCATCGTGAGGTGTTGGAACAAATCAAGCATCAATATCGAGAAGTGTTGCCTGAATACGATGCCATTATTTTTTCAGATTACGGCAAGGGCGGTTTGTCGCATATTTCCGATATGATCGATTGGGCGAAACAGGCCGGTAAACCCGTTTTAATCGACCCGAAAGGCGACGATTACGAAAAATACGCCGGCGCCACGCTGATTACTCCGAATCGCGCAGAGTTGAAAGAAGTGGTGGGCAGCTGGAAAAACGAAAATGATTTGACCGAAAAAGCCCAAAACCTGCGCCGCCATCTCGACTTGACCGCTATTTTGTTGACCCGAAGCGAAGAGGGTATGACCCTGTTCAATGATGGTGAGCCGATTTATCAGCCTACACGGGCCCAAGAAGTTTATGATGTATCCGGTGCGGGCGATACCGTTATTGCCGGAGTGGGCTTGGGTTTGGCCGCTGGTTATACCATGCCCGAAGCCATGCACCTTGCCAATACTGCGGCAGGTGTTGTCGTGGCGAAACTTGGTACGGCGGTTTGCTCGTTTGCCGAATTGACCAAGGCATTGGAAGAGCAATAATTGCTGTTTCAGACGGCCTTAAAATCTAAAGGCCGTCTGAAAATAGAGTTGGAAAATAATCCAGACAGACAAGTTTTTATTTTCAGACGGCATGATTTCTTCAAGGCCGTCTGAAAAATCAAAATAAAGGAAATTCATTATGACCATTATCGTAACAGGCGCGGCCGGCTTTATCGGCAGCAACATCGTCAAAGCACTTAACCAGCGCGGTATTACCGACATTGTTGCCGTCGACAATTTGAGCAAAGGCGAAAAATTTAAAAACCTTGCCGAGTGCGAAATCGCCCACTACCTCGACAAACACGAATTCATCCGCCAAGTGCGCGGCCATCTTCTGCCTTACGAAGATATCGAAGCCGTTTTCCATCAAGGCGCATGTTCCGATACCATGAATCATGACGGCCTTTACATGATGGACAACAACTACCAGTACACGCTCGACCTCTTGGACTGGTGTCAGGATGAACGTATCCCGTTCCTTTATGCTTCCAGTGCCGCAGTGTACGGCAAGGGCGAAATCTTCCGCGAAGAGCGCGAACTGGAAAAACCACTCAATGTATATGGCTACTCTAAATTCTTGTTTGACCAAGTGTTGCGCCGCCGTATGAAGGAAGGTCTGACAGCCCAAGTTGTCGGCTTCCGCTACTTCAATGTTTACGGACTACAGGAGCAACACAAAGGCCGTATGGCGTCAGTCGCCTTCCATCATTTCCACCAATACCGTGAGCATGGCTATGTCAATCTGTTTGGCGCCAATGACGGCTATGGCAACGGCGAGCAAACACGCGACTTTGTCAGCGTAGAAGACGTGGCCAAAGTTAACCTTTACTTCTTCGACCATTCTGAGCTTTCAGGCATCTTCAATCTCGGTACAGGCCGTAGCCAACAATTTAACGAACTTGCTGCCGCAACCGTCAACGCCTGCCGTGCAGCCGAAGGCAAACCTGAAATGAGTTTGAAAGAGTTGGTTGAAGAAGAACTTATCCGTTATATCCCATTCCCCGATGCACTTAAAGGCAAATATCAGAGCTTTACTCAAGCGGATATCACCAAGCTGCGCGAAGCCGGGTATAAAGAAGAATTCTTGGATGTAAAACAAGGTGTCAGCCGTTACGTTAAATGGATGCTGGAGAACTTGGTTTAATAAATAGTACAGTAATGTTGTCTGAGAATAAAACCGACTTACCTGTTTGGGTAAGTCGGTTTTATTTTACTAAGATAGTATAAAAATTTAGTTGTATTCTTAGTGATGGGTAGTTGCAATACGGTTAATTTGCCAATCTAAAAATTGAGTGTAAACACTACCTCGTTCAATAAAAGGTATATCTTCAGCAGGTGGTTGGCTGATTTCAGCTTCTGCTGTTTGCAGCCCCTGATTATCCCAACGATGAAACTCCTGATTGTTTAAATTATAAAAACCATGTTTGGTGATTAAAACTTCAGGATTATAACCATAGCCACACCATGAGGAATCAACAGTAGGTGCAGTCAAATTACAACCGGTTTGATAATAAGGTATTTCTGATAGGCTAAGATTATATAACGTTGGCAAAATGTCTTTATGTGAGCCTGCCCGCTCAGGATGATATTCTGCATTGGAGCGGTAAGTAGGTGGAACATAAAGATAGAATGGTACACTGTGGCCAAGGGCAATTTCATTAGGTGCAGGATAACTGATTGCTCGCATATTATGGTCTCCAGTTGCAGCAATAATAGTATCCGGTGCAATAGATTTTGTATGACTAATGAAGCGTCCAAGTTGGTCGTTGCTATATCGGAATGTGTTAAAAATCTCATTCAATTCTTTTCCTGTTGCTAGACTGGAAAGTCGCTGTTTTTCTTGCTCAGTGAGATGAAAATCTTTAGTTGGGTTAGGTTTAGGTAATTGATATGGGGGGTGATTAGTTACTGATAGCATCATGACGAATACGGGGGTATTATTTTTTTTTGCTTGTTTCAACTCGTCTTCTGCATATCGGAACATAAATTCATCAGGTACTCCCCATGTGCTGGATTGGGCTTCAGGGTAGCGTGCTTTGATCGCATTTTCATCAATAATTTCATGTACACCCAAATGACGCAGAAAACTATCAAAATCACGCCACCCCCCATTACCGGCAGTGATATACACAATACGATATCCTGCATCAAGATATGGTTTAAACATGTTTCCAGGAAAAGTTTTATTTTTAGCAGCAGATTGGCTAAGGTTAAGGCGTGGGCTACGAATAAAAAAACGGTGTAGTGAGTCGCTAGTGCCATCACCCTCAGAGATAAAACGTGAATAAACCCAATCTTCTTTCCAATGTTTATCTAATTCACCTAATAGATCTCGTTCAGGCGTATTTAGAGAAAGCAAGTGAGTGCTCATACTTTCCATAACAGCAAATACAACGTTGGGCTTATGTTGTTCAACAATCAAATTTTTATTAGTTTGTGTAAATAAGCGATTTAAATTGGCATCAGCTTTTTGATTTTGTAGACGATTCATCAGTTCAATACCATCTGAATCGGTAACCTCGATAAAATTATTACTGTTTCGATGTTCTGCAAAAGCCCAATTTAAAGAAATTAGTGCATTGGGAACTAATTTATTTATTTGCGGTAAGGTTGAAATTTGCATGGAAGTTTGACGTAAAGGGAATTTACCAAACGAACCACGTATACCAATACTTAAGATTAAGATAGGTATCATTATGATAGCAACCCAAGTTGCTTTGCTTGTAGTAGTAGCAGAAAAAGAGTATCTGTTAATTTGGGAAAAACATTTCCAAAAAAGGGTTACTGCTATGGCTAAAGCAATTAATCCCCAAATAATTGGGAAATCGGACCAAATAGTTTTGAGTACGGCTACAGTATCTTCCTCTGCAAGACCAAAAATAAAAACATCGAATTGGCGTTCGTAGACTCCATAATAAAACCAATTCCCTATAGCCAGAGCAGAAACGATAGATAACAATACTGTAGACAATAGAGCTTGAATCCGTCCATATGCTACAACAGTTTTTGAATTTAATAAGCTGAATAATCCCAGTAAAAATGGTAATGCCGTTAATACAGAAGCAGCTTTGATATCAAATAATAACCCTTTGAGCATAAGCTGGATAATATCCTCGGAATAACGACTACGGATATCATCTGATAGATAATATTGTGACATTAAACACCGTTCAATAAAAAGAATTAGAACAGTGCAAAGCCATAATGAAAAAGAATTACATAGAATTTTTTTGTAGGTAAGTAGACGAGACATTTTTTAGATATGTAATAAGTATTTAAAACGGCGTTATTTTATAACCTTTTAAGGGTTTTAAACTAGCATATAATTTTTATAGAAATCATATGATATGATGATTTGAGTTTGGAAAGGAGATAGACTGGTTTAAATGAATTTCTTGTCCTAGATAGAATAGTGGGTACTTATAACTACAAAGCTGTTAATGGGCTATCTTTTCTATTATTAGGCGTGGGTACTAGACAAAAAAATAACCGCTTAAAAGCGGTAAATGGTGCCCGGAGCCGGAATCGAACCGGCACGGCCGGTTTAGGGCCGACGGATTTTAAGTCCGTTGTGTCTACCTATTTCACCACCCGGGCGTAGACAATAAATCGAGAGATTGGAGGCGGGGGCGCGGATTTGAACCGGCCTATATAAGGGTTGCACCCCTTATAGCATAAACACTCTGCCACCCCGCCATGAAATGGATGGAGGCGAGAGTCGGAATCGAACCGGCGTAGACGGATTTGCAATCCGCTGCATAACCACTTTGCTATCTCGCCAAATAAACTACTTTGGAGTGTTTATAGTATTGAAACTGGAGCGGGAAACGAGTCTCGAACTCGCGACCTCAACCTTGGCAAGGTTGCGCTCTACCAACTGAGCTATTCCCGCGTATTCGGATGCATGATTTAATGGAGCGGGAAACGAGTCTCGAACTCGCGACCTCAACCTTGGCAAGGTTGCGCTCTACCAACTGAGCTATTCCCGCATTTGAGTGCATCTGAAATTAAACTGGAGCGGGAAACGAGTCTCGAACTCGCGACCTCAACCTTGGCAAGGTTGCGCTCTACCAACTGAGCTATTCCCGCATATTGAAAAAGAACAATCAACAAGTAATCAAGATGGAGCGGGAAACGAGTCTCGAACTCGCGACCTCAACCTTGGCAAGGTTGCGCTCTACCAACTGAGCTATTCCCGCTCTGATATTTGTTGCTTCGTAATATCGAAGAAGACGCAATTATTATGGATTTAATCGTGTGCGTCAAGTGTTTTGTTTTTATTTTTTAAAAATTTTATTTGAATTCTTTCCATGCCATTTTCAGGTAGTAGCACATGGACCAGATGGTCAATACGGATGCTATAAACATCAATATGTTACCAATGAGATAGAAAGGGTCGTTATATTTGTCCGTACCGATAAGCAAAAGGAAGATGGCGATCATTTGGGCAGTGGTTTTGAATTTGCCGATAGTGGCTACGGCGACGCTGCCGCGTTTGCCCATTTGTGCCATCCATTCGCGCAGGGCGGAAATAGTGATTTCTCGGCCGATAATAATCATGGCGAAGATGGCGTATGTTCTGCCAAGGCTGACGAGCAGGAGTAGGGCAACGGCAACCATGAGTTTGTCGGCAACGGGGTCGAGGAATGCGCCAAAGTCGGAGGTTTGTTTCCAGCGGCGTGCCAAAAAGCCGTCAAACCAGTCTGTAATGGCTGCAAGTGCAAAGATGATGGCAGCTGTCCAGTTGACGGTTTGTGGTTGAATCCATGTGTTCGGTAAATAGAATAGGATGGTGAACACGGGGATTAATAGGACGCGCATCCAGGTAAGTAAAATAGGTATGTTCCAAGGCATGGTTGGGGACCTTTTGGACGATGTGTCGGATTGTCCATTATAGCTTATTTGCTCGCTGGGCTTTTTAGAGTGTTGTTTTTTTGCCGACAAGTAACGTGGGCATAGGGCTTTGTTATGCGGGTTGTGAAGGAAGTCTGTTAAGGCCGTCTGAAAAATGGGTTGTTGAGGGGTGTAAATATTTTTGGGCAGGTAAGTGGCTGCAAAATAGTGGGCAACGAGGTCAGCTTGCTGCTCGATATTGAGTTGGTTAAAGTGAGGCAAAGGCATGGGATAGGCGTAAGCTTTGCGTTTCCTATATCCGCCTTTGAGCATAATGAATAAACCAGATAACCAAACTTTGTGACCGAGCTGGTGTTGCCAGACATGCGTCAGTTCATGAATCAGCCAGATTTTGTAGGCGATGCCGGCTTGAGTGAAATCATCTGGACAGTGTTTGCGTGGGAAATATATATTTCCATTGGGGGCGATAGCGGTATTGGGGTTGGGCAGGAAGGGAATGCCGCGATATATTTTAATGCGGTTGAAGTCTATGCCGTCGGCAAAAACCTGTTTTGCCATACGGATTTCATTTTCGGTTAGTCTGCGCCAATTGGAAAAAATCATATTTTAAAGAATGATAGAGGGTAAAAAGATTTTCAGGCCGTCTGAAAGGTTTCAGACGGCCTGAACATGGGATTTATTGTTCTTCTGAAGCGGCTTGTTTGCCGTTGTCGAACAATTTGTCCATAGGCGTCAGATTGACTGCGTTGCCTTGGCTGACTATCCATTTGTTTTCAACACGCCACACGCCTGAGGTATCTTCAACACGCAAATACCAATGGTTGGTTTGGGGTAGAGGTTTGAAGATGGCTTCGTATTCCATACGGCCGTTTTGCGGTTCGGCTGTTACGGCGCGCAGCTTAACGGTTTGGTCGTCAGCTTTGCGTGTCGGGTGCATCAGAAGCAGGTTTAATGGCTGTTTGGGATCGAATTGTCCACTGACGAATACTTTGGCTGCATTCATGTCCGGACTGATTAAAACCTGCACCTGAATCTGCCGTTTAACGGCTTCTTCATCGCGGTGAAGTTGGATTTCGATGTGTTTGCCGTCTTTGTAGTAATCGTCAGACACCAAGTCTGTCGTGTGTTCTTTTGCGACAAAGAACATGGAAACGCTGGCAATAACGACGAAGATGGGGCCGGCCATCAGCACCCAGGGCCAAATGTGTTTATACCAAGGCTTAGTGAGATTGGGTTTGGACACCGTTGTTATTCTCCAATAAAGGTTGCTTTTTCATTCAGGACAGTCGGTTCGGCATCAGCGACATCGGTTTCACGATATGTGAAGGTAAATTCAATCGGCTGACTGCCTTTTTCGGCGTACTCAGGGAGGGTGGACACTTGAACCGGAATGGTCACGGTTTCGCGTGGTGCAATTTTAATACCGTTTTCTGGCAAGCCGGTCAAGGCGATATCATCAAAACCTTTGACTGTTGCAGTAACGGTCTGTTCATGTTCACTCTTATTAATGATGCGCAGGTTGTAGGCATTTTCCAACCAGCCTTGGCTGTTTTCACGCACCATCACACCGCGGTCTTTTAGAATATCCACTTCGATCATTTTACGGGTAGAAATGCCGGTTAAGAAAGCAATAATAACCACAAACAATACTGCACCATAACCTGCAACGCGAGGACGTTTCAAGCGTTTTTTGATGTCGCTTTCAGGGTATTCGTGTTCCAACGCGCCTTCGGTTGTATAACGGATCAAGCCGCGCTCGTAGCCCATTTTGTCCATGATTTCATCACAAGCGTCGATGCAGGCTGCACAACCGATACATTGGTATTGCAGGCCGTCGCGGATATCGATGCCGACGGGGCAGACTTGTACGCACATGGTGCAGTTGATGCAGTCGCCCAAACCGCTGTCTTCTTTGTTGGCGGTTTTTTTGCGTGCACCGCGAGGTTCGCCGCGTTCGGTATCGTAGGAAATAATCAGCGTGTCTTTGTCAAACATCGCACTTTGGAAGCGTGCATACGGGCACATATGCAGACACACTTTTTCGCGCATGATGTGGGCAAAGAAGAAGGTCATGAATCCGTAAAACGCTGCGGCAAACATTGCGCCACCGCCTGCTGCTCCGGTGAATAAATCGGGAACAAACTGGCGGATAGGGACAAACCAGCCTGCAAAAGTGATACCTGTCCACGCACAGACAAGGAAAATCAGTAGGTATTTGGTGGCCTTAATGCGGATTTTAGTAAAGTTCCAAGGCGATTTTTCCAGTTTTAAACGTTTGTTGCGGTCGCCTTCAACCAAGTTGTCGATCCAAAGCATGATTTCGGTGTAAACCGTTTGCGGGCAAGAGTAGCCGCACCACAAACGACCGGCAATGGTTGTCCACCAAAACAGGCCGAAAGCGCAAATCATCAGCAGCAGGGCAAGATAAATCAAGTCGCCCATGCCCAGTGACAGGCCGAAAATGAAAAAATGACGGTCAGGGATATTGAATAAAACTGCCTGACGGTTACTCCAGTTAAACCATGGAATTACGTAAAATACAAACTGGGTCGCCAATACGGCGGCGATACGAAGTTTGGCAAAGCGTCCTTCTGCCTTTTTCGGATGGATGCGTTCGCCTTCGGGATGAATTTGAATTACGCTGGATTTGGGTTTGGAAGGTTTGGGCGGAGTGGCTTTTGCCGTTTTTTCTGTTGAGGGTGTGGTGTTTTCAGCTTGGTTTTCGGGTGACATAATCAGTGTTCCTTAATCGAAGTGCACACAAGCCTTTTGTCATGGTAGTAGTTTGATGCGAGTATTTTCAGACGGCCTTTGGAGTGCATATAAAATCATAACATTTGACTCTATGCAAAGCAAAAGCAGGGCTTGCCCTTAACAATAGTTGCGGTACTCCTGCCTCATACAAGGCCGTCTGAAAAGAGCAGTATTCAAAGACTTACGGAATAAGCGTAGGTTTATGCTTATAGTGATTTCCTATTTGTCCGATAAAAAATTTACAACATACTGTTTCAAAACGAAATAACAGTTAATATCATCTATCCCGTCTGTTTCAGACGGCCTGTTGGAAATCATGCCGTCTGACAATGCAAATATAAAAGGCTATTCTTGAAAGCACTGCTGATTCAGGCGATAATCGGCACACTTTTTCAAATTTCCAATCTTGTCCAAGGAAGGTCAAACCATGTCTCAACTGGCAAACGCAATCCGTTTCCTCTCAGTCGATGCCGTACAGAAAGCCAACTCCGGCCACCCGGGTGCGCCTATGGGTATGGCGGAAATGGCGGAAGTATTGTGGACGAAGTTCCTCAATCATAATCCGGCCAACCCGAAATTCTACAACCGCGACCGTTTTGTCCTCTCCAATGGTCATGCTTCCATGATTCTTTACAGCCTGTTGCACCTGACCGGCTACAACGTTTCTATTGATGATCTGAAAAACTTCCGCCAACTGCACAGCAAAACCCCCGGTCATCCTGAATACGGCTACACCGACGGCGTGGAAACCACAACCGGCCCATTGGGACAAGGTATTGCCAACGCAGTAGGCATGGCTTTGGCTGAAAAAATCTTGGCTGCCGAATTCAATAAAGACAGTTTGAATATCGTTGACCACCACACCTACGTCTTCATGGGCGACGGTTGTATGATGGAAGGCGTATCGCATGAAGCCTGCTCGCTTGCCGGTACTTTGGGCTTGGGCAAACTGATTGTTTTATATGATGACAACAATATTTCCATCGATGGTAAAGTGGACGGTTGGTTTACCGAAAATATTCCGCAACGCTTTGAAAGCTACGGCTGGCATGTGATTCCAAATGTAAACGGCCATGACACTGATGCCATTCAGACGGCCATTGAAGCGGCCAAAGCCGAAACTGGCAAACCTTCCCTGATTTGCTGCAAAACCTTAATCGGTAAAGGCAGTGCCAACAAAGAAGGCAGCCATAAAACCCACGGTGCGCCTTTGGGTGCGGACGAGATCGAAGCCACGCGCAAACATTTGGGTTGGGCTTATCCTGCGTTTGAAATTCCTCAAGAAATCTATGCTGCATGGGATGCAAAAGAAAAAGGCGCGAAACTTGAGGCCGAATGGAACAAACTCTTCACTCAATATCAAGCCAAATATCCTGCTGAAGCCGCAGAATTTGTGCGCCGCATGGATAAAAAACTGCCGGACAATTTCGACGCTTACGTTCAAGCTGCATTGAAAGAAGTGTGTGCCAAAGCAGAAACCATCGCCACCCGTAAAGCCAGTCAAAACAGCATTGAAATCTTGGCAAAAGAGCTGCCTGAATTGGTGGGCGGCTCTGCCGACTTGACCCCGTCCAACCTGACTGACTGGTCAAACAGCGTTTCCGTTACCCGCGAACACGGCGGCAACTATATTCACTACGGTGTGCGTGAGTTCGGCATGGGCGCAATCATGAACGGCCTTACCCTGCATGGCGGTGTGAAACCATTCGGCGCGACTTTCCTGATGTTCAGCGAATACGAGCGAAATGCCTTGCGCATGGCTTCGCTGATGAAAATCAACCCTGTATTTGTGTTTACCCACGACTCTATCGGTTTGGGCGAAGACGGCCCGACCCACCAACCCATCGAGCAAACCGCCACCCTGCGCCTGATTCCGAATATGGATGTATGGCGTCCATGCGATACCGTTGAATCTTTGGTAGCGTGGTCTGAAGCCGTTAAAGCGGCCGATCATCCGTCCAGCCTGATTTTCAGCCGTCAAAACCTGAAATTCCAAGCGCGTGATGAGCAACAACTGAACGACATCAAACGCGGCGGCTACGTCATCAGCGAAGCCCAAGGCAACGCCCAAGCCGTCGTCATTGCTACCGGTTCCGAAGTCGAGCTGGCCTTGGAAGCGCAAAAAGCCCTCGCCGCGCAAAACATCTCCGTCCGCGTCGTTTCCATGCCGTCCACCAACGTCTTCGACCGCCAAGACGCCGCCTATAAAGCCGCCGTCCTGCCCGAAGGCTTGCCACGCGTAGCCGTAGAAGCCGGACATGCCGACGGTTGGTATAAATACGTCGGTTTGAACGGTGCAGTGGTTGGTATTAACCGCTTCGGCGAGTCTGCACCTGCTGATTTGCTGTTCAAAGAATTCGGCTTTACTGTAGATAATGTGGTTGCCACTGTTAAATCCGTTTTGTAAATCAGATTTTTGATTGAGATAAAAAGGCCGTCTGAAATTTCAGACGGCCTTTTATTTTTCAGTCGGTTAAACAGTTTCTGTTTCAGGTTTGACCTTGCTTTTCTTAAACTTCAATACGGCTTCTTCTTTCGCTGTATCCCAGTCTATCCGCACAAAGCCGCCTTCGGCGAGTTTGCCGAACAGGAGTTCGTCGGCGAGTGGTTTGCGGATTTTTTCCTGAATCAGGCGGTTCATCGGGCGCGCACCCATTTGTGGATCGAAACCCTTTTCCGCCAGATATTTGCGCAATGCCGGTGTGAATTCGGCTTCGACTTTTTTGTCGAGAAGCTGATGTTCGAGCTGGAGCAGGAATTTGTCCACGACTTTGGCGATGACGGGTTCGGACAAGGGCGCAAACGGGATAATCGCGTCCAAGCGGTTGCGGAACTCGGGTGTGAAGAGTTTGTTGATCGCCTGCATTTCGTCGCCGCGTTCGCGCTTGGTGGTAAAGCCGAGACTGGGTCGGCTGAGGCTTTCCGCGCCTGCGTTGGTGGTCATAATCAGGATGACGTTGCGGAAATCGGCACTCTTGCCGTTGTTGTCGGTCAGTTTGCCTGCATCCATGACTTGCAGGAGGACGTTGAAAATGTCGGGGTGGGCTTTTTCGATTTCGTCCAAGAGTAATACGCAGTGCGGATGTTTGTTGGCGGCTTCGGTTAAAAGACCGCCCTGGTCAAAGCCGACATAGCCCGGCGGCGCGCCGATGAGGCGTGATACGGCATGGCGTTCCATGTATTCGGACATATCAAAGCGTTGCAGCGGTACGCCCATCGAGTAGGCAAGCTGTTTGGCGACTTCGGTTTTGCCGACGCCGGTCGGACCGGAGAAGAGGAAGCTGCCTATGGGTTTGTCGGGCAGGGCGAGGCCGGAACGCGACATTTTGACGGCGGCAACCAGCGCGTCGATGGCGTTTTCCTGACCGTAAACCATGTTTTTTAAATCGCGTCCGAGGAATTGCAGCACTTGTTTGTCGTCGTGCGACACGGTTTTTTCAGGAATCCGCGCAACTTTGGCGATGACGGTTTCGATTTGCGCTTTGCCGATGACTTTTTTCTGTTTGGATTTGGGCAAAATCCGTTGCGCCGCGCCTGCTTCGTCCATCACGTCGATGGCTTTGTCGGGCAGGAAACGTTCGTTGATGTAGCGGGCAGAGAGTTCGGCAGCGGCTTCAAGTGCACCTTGCGTATAGCGGACTTGGTGGAAATCTTCAAACATCGGTTTCAAGCCGCGCAGGATTTGCACGGTTTCGGCGACGGTGGGTTCGACCACGTCGATTTTTTGGAAGCGGCGGCTTAGGGCGTGGTCTTTGTCGAAAATGGTGCGGTATTCGTCGTAAGTAGTCGCGCCGATACAGCGCAATGAGCCTTTCGCCAATGCAGGTTTGAGTAGGTTAGATGCGTCCATCGTGCCGCCGCTGGTGCTGCCCGCGCCGATGATGGTGTGGATTTCGTCGATAAACAAAATGGCGTGCGGGATTTTTTCGAGCTGTTTCAAGACGGATTTGACCCGCGCTTCAAAATCGCCGCGGTATTTCGTGCCCGCCAAAAGCGAACCCATATCCAGCGCGTACACTTCGGCATCTTTGAGTGCGTCGGGAATGTCGCCGTTGACGATTTGATGCGCCAAGCCTTCCGCCAGCGCGGTTTTGCCCACGCCTGCTTCGCCGACCAAAAGCGGATTGTTTTTGCGGCGGCGGCACAGGATTTGCACCAGCCGTTCCATTTCGTGTTTTCTGCCGATTAAGGGGTCGATGCGGCCGGCTTTGACTTCGGCGTTGAGGTTGACGGTGTAGTCGGAAAGGGAGCCGGTTTTCTGTTCCGCTTCCTCGCTCTCGCGTCCCAGGCCGTCTGAATCATTGCCATCCTCGTCATCGGGCGAGCCATGGGCAATGCAACGCAAGACTTCAAAGCGCGTAATGGATTGCAATTTGAGGAAATAAACGGCATGGCTTTCAGATTCGCTCATCATGGCAACCAAAATATCTAAAGGCTCTACTGCGGCTTTGCCGGCAGACTGGGTATGCACCATTGCCCGTTGGATGACGCGTTGGAAGCCCAATGTCGGCTGGGTTTCGACCGTATCTAGAAGATGATCGGGAATTTGCGGCGTGTTTTCAGCAACGCTGGCCGCAAGCTGCTCGGACAGGACTTTTAAATCCGCACCACATAGTTTCAAGACGTTCGGCACAGCTGCATCTTCTTCTATCAGCACCAAAAGCAGGTGTTCCAAGCTGATAAACTCATAGCGGGCGTTGCGTGCTTCACGATAGAGCAGTTGCAGGATGTGTTCCAATTCGGGTGAAAGCATGATTTAAACCTCTTCGACTATACATTTGAGCGGATGCCCTTCAGCTTTAGCACGTTCCATGACCTGATGCTGCTTGGTCTGCGCAATATCGCGCGTGTAGGTGCCGCACAGGCCTTTGCCTTCGTGGTGCACCAACAACATGACGGCCACTGCTTGTTCCTGTGCAAGCATAAAGACTTCGGTCAGGATTTCGACGACAAATTCCATGGTGGTGTAATCGTCGTTCAATAAAAATACGCCGTAACGTTTCGGCGGCTGTGTGTTGATATCGCTGAGCAGGGTATCGGATTGGTGGTCGGTATTCGGATGGTTCATAATCTTAGGTTTCAGTTTTCAGACGGCCTGTTTTAGAGTGTAAACCGTTTTCTGTTGTATTTCGGCAATTTTTTTCTATTTTCCCACTTTTTTGAAAACATAGCTTGACGTTTTGTCTTAACAAATGTAAAAAGACGGTTAAGCAGAAGTTGGCACTCGACCGCGTATACAATACGGGGGAGAAACGCTGAACGTTTTAGTTTGCTGTATGCCTTGTTTTGCTAATTTTGTTAATTTTTAAGTATAGGAAGTTTCTAATGGCAACCGGTATCGTAAAATGGTTTAACGACGCTAAAGGTTTTGGTTTCATCACTCCTGATGAAGGTGGCGAAGATTTGTTCGCTCACTTCTCAGCGATCAACATGGATGGTTTCAAAACCCTGAAAGAAGGTCAACGCGTATCTTTCGACGTAACCACCGGCCCTAAAGGCAAACAAGCTGCTAACATTCAAGCTGCTTAATCAAATGCGTGGCGTAAGCCGTAAAATCATGGCGGGGTTTCCCGCCATTTTTTATGGGTGTTCGGGGCAAAAATTATGAATCAAAATTCATCTTATCAAAATGCTTTAAACCAGTTGGACGAGCTTATCCGTCATTTTCGCAGCGAAGGCGAGGTCAGCTGCGCCGTTGCCGAGCGTGAAGACCAAATCTTGATCCGCCTTGCCGATTTGAAACTGGATTTGCGCCCTGAAGATGAAAAAGCGATTGCTGATATCGACCGCTTTTACCGCCGCCATGTTTTAAGCGAATAAACGTTTCAAAACCGTTTGCCGTTTTATTTTTTAAGCATGCCTGATAAAATAGGCCGTCTGAAAAGTTTGTAAAGAATCAGCACAATGAGTATTGCCAATAATAAAAAAGCCTTTCACGATTTCTTTATCGAAGACCAAATCGAAGCCGGTATAGTATTGGAGGGATGGGAAGTCAAAGCCATCCGCGCTGCACGCGTTCAATTAAAAGAAAGCTATATCTACTGGAAAAAAGACGCATTCTATTTGGTGGGTTGCCACATTACCGCATTGCCCACTGCCTCGACACACGTCAAACCCGATCCTGTCCGTCCGCGTAAGTTGTTGTTGAAACAATCGGAAATCAACAAGTTAATCGGCAAAACCGAACGTGCCGGTTATACGATTGTGCCCTTAAACCTGCATTACACCCGAGGTAGAATCAAAGTGGAAATCGGTTTGGCTAAGGGTAAGAAACAGCATGACAAACGCCAAAGCCTGAAAGAAGCGGATTGGAAGCGTGAGAAACAGCGTTTAATGAAAAACGTACGTTGATTTTTTCAGACGGCCTTTTTATAAAGGCCGTCTGAATATTTATTGTTTGAAAATTTTAAAAAGGAAAACAGATGAAAACTATGATTTTAGCGGTGGCTTCTGCCGTATTGTTGTTGGGTGCGTGTTCCACTACGGAACAACGAGTATTGAAACCTGAAGAGCTGACCAGCATCAAACATGTCTGCATCATTCAAAATGCAAAAGTAAGGCCGCATGATTTGGATCGTGCTTTGTCTAAAGCTTTGGCAAAACGCGGTATCGGCAGCACGATTGTGACAGCGGATAACCGTGGCAAACTGTATGATTCTTCTTGCCCGTATAATCTACGTTATAAAACCAAAGGCAATAATGAAATCTTGCGTAAAGGTGTATTTGTGTTGAGAAGCACGAAGTACGCGGTTTCGACTGTCAGCTACTCTTTGAATGATGAAAACCACTTCCGAACCAATCCTGATTTGGTGAAACAGGCTGAAGGCGTTGTGGCCAAATTGTTGGAAAAAAACAGCAAATAAAAGCCAGAATAAAAAACCGGCTTGCCGTGATAGAGAATATCGGGCAAGCCGGTTTTATTTTCAGACGGCCTTAAATGGATTTGATTTTTTCCCAAAGGGTTTTGACCGTACCTTGATAGTAGGTTTCGGAAGTGCAATAGACTGTTTCTAAAGCACATTGTCCTTGTGAGCCGTATTTTTTGATACATTGGTTCAAGGCAATTTGATGCACGGTTTTGAAACGAGGGGAGGTAATGGCTACTACGTTTTGAGCAGTCAATTTGCCCATGGCTTTAGGATAGGCAACAGCGATACAGGTGTTGTGCAGAGGGACAACCGTTTTACAGCCTGTTGCTTGGCCTGCGCTGATACCGGCTAAGGCATCTTGGCCTTTACAGAATGTTTCGAGTTCGGCTGTCGCATCCAGTTGGGTGGCATTTTCTTTGGTGGTTTTGATTTGCAGCACTTCATTGCTGTCGGCAGGGTTTTGCCACATGGCCAGGTAGCCGTAAGTATCGGCAGCCAGGGCGGCAGGAGTCAGTGCGCAAAGGATAAGTGTCATTAGTGTTTTTTTCATGTTTGTTCCCTGTTTGTTGGGTATTTGTCGTTATTATAAAGCAAAAGTTCTTATTTGATATAAATTTGCTTTTAAAATGAATATTTGAGTGTGGTAGATAGATTATAGGCCGTCTGAGATTTCAGACGGCCTTTTATTATGTTTTAAAGAATAGGGCGTAGCTTAGAGGCTTATACGCCGTGGCGGTCGAGCCAACGTTCGGCATCAAGTGCGGCTTGGCAGCCGGAAGCTGCGCTGGTGATGGCTTGACGGTAGGTATGGTCTTTGACGTCGCCTGCCGCCCATACGCCTTCGATATTGGTTGCGCCGACATTGTCACCGGTGCCGCCTTTGGTTTTCAGGTAGCCAGTTTCATCCATATCGAGTTGGCCTTTGAAGATATCGGTGTTGGGTTTGTGGCCGATGGCGATGAAAACGCCTTTTACAGCGATTTCTTCAGTGCTGCCGTCATTGTGTTTCAGGCGTGCACCGGTAACGCCACTTTCGTCGCCCAAGATTTCATCAACCGAGCTGTTGAGCTTGAGGATGATTTTGCCTTCTTCGACGCGTTGCATCAGTTTATCCACCATGATTTTTTCGGCACGGAAACTGTCGCGGCGGTGAATCAGGGTAACGGTGTTGGCGATATTGGCAAGGTAGAGGGCTTCTTCCACAGCGGTATTGCCACCGCCTACTACGGCAACATCTTGTTTTTTGTAGAAGAAACCATCGCAAGTTGCGCAGGCGGAAACGCCTTTCCCGGCAAAGGTTTCTTCGCTTGGCAAACCTAAATATTTGGCGGATGCGCCGGTGGCAACGATGAGCGCATCGCAGGTGTATTCGCCCATATCGCCTTTGAGGGTGAAAGGACGGTTTTGCAAATCAACGGTATGGATTTGGTCGAAAATCATTTCAGTACCGAAGCGTTCAGCATGAGCTTGGAAACGTGCCATCAGTTCCGGACCTTGTACGCCTCCTGCATCGGCAGGCCAGTTGTCCACTTCGGTGGTGGTCATCAGTTGTCCGCCTTGCTCAACGCCGGTAATGATCACAGGGTTGAGGTTGGCACGGGCGGCATAGACGGCGGCAGTATAGCCGGCAGGGCCGGAGCCGAGGATGATGAGTTTGTGATGGTTGCTCATGATGGTTTCCTTGCTGATAAATGATTGAATTTTGTCGTATCTAAGCTTTCAGACGGCCTGAATTTTACTTGAATCTGCCGCCGTCTGAAATATGTTTGTTGTTTGGGTTTAGTGGCTGTCTTTCCATTGATAGTATTTTGAGCCGAGGAAAGAGCCGAGTTTGCGCAGGAAAGGCTGGGTAATGATATTGCTGTGGCGAAGTTGCTCAAAAGGTTTCAGACGGCCCTCATCGCCCATGATGGCTTCGGCAATCGCCAAACCGGCAATGCCGGTAATCGCCATGCCGTGTCCGGAATAGCCTTGGGCGTAGAAAACAGTAGGGGCGAGGCGGCCGAAGTGTGGGGCGAGATTGCGCGTGATGTCGCATTCGCCGCCCCAAGAATGCTCGATTCTGACATTGGCAAGTTGCGGGAAAACTTTCAGCATGTCTTGACGGACGAGTTCGGTCATGCGGTCAGGGTCATCGATAAACTCGTTGTCTTTGCCGCCGAAGAGCAGGCGGCCGTCGGCGCTGAGGCGATAGTAGTCGAGGACGTGGCGGTTGTCGCAGATGGCCATATTGTTGCGGATCAGGTCTTTGGCACGCTCACCCAGAGGCTCGGTGGCGATGATAAAGGTGCTGACTGCAATGGCTTTTTGTTCCAATACTTTGAATTTCGGGTGTAAGCCTGCATAAGTGTTGACGGCATAAACGAGGTTTTTGCATTCAACGCTGCCATTGGGCGTATGAACCAGCCAGCCGTTATCGCATGGCTCGATACGCGTCATCGGGGATTGCTCAAAAAGTTGTGCGCCTGCATCTGCTGCCGCTTTAGCAATGCCCAGGGTGTAATTGAGCGGGTGTAAGTGGCCTGATAAAGGATCAAATTGCGCGCCTTGATACATATCGCTGGCAAGTTGCTGCTTTAGCGTGGCTTTATCCCAAAGCTGGTAATGGCTTGCACCATAATGTTTTTGGGCGTGTTCGTGCCATTGTTGCAATTCTTCCCAATGCTGAGGACGGACGGCGACGGTAGCGTAGCCGCGTTGCCAATCGCATTGGATATTGTGTTTTTGAATGCGCGAGTCAACCAGTTCAACGGCTTGCAGAGATTGCTGCCAGAACCATTGTGCCTGTTCCAAGCCGACTTGTTTTTCGATTTCTTCCATGCCGCAGGCAAAGTCGCTGATGACTTGTCCGCCGCTGCGGCCTGATGCGCCGAAACCGATACGGGCGGCTTCAAGCACAATGACGTCATGGCCGTTTTCGGCAAGCGGTAGGGCGGTGCATAAACCGGACAGGCCGCCGCCGATAACGCAGGTTTCAGTTTTCAGACGGCCTTCAAGCGTCGGATAAGACGGATGGGGATTGGCCGTGCTGACATAGTAGGAAGGAAGGTATTCTTTGAAGCTGGGATTAATCATGATTTGAGCTTTAGGTTGGTTTTCACTTCATTGAAAATAGGTTTTCAGACGGCCTGGAATGTGGGTTTGGGTTCAGACCGTCTGAAAGGATAAGATGCAGTTAATAAAACAGGCTGTTCCGACGCTTTATCGGACAGCCTGTCTGCATATTAGGCGGCTTTCTCGGCTGCCAATTTTTCTTGGCGGTAGGCTTCGGCAGCCTCGCGTTCACGTTTGGTTGCCTGACGCATCATCCAGTAGTTGGCGACAATCACCAGCGTACCAATGATGCCGATCAGGATAGTTGCCAAAACGTTCATCTGAGGGTCAAGGCCGAGTTTGATTTTGGAGAAAATCACTTGCGGCAATGTCGATGAACCCGGGCCTGACAGGAAGGAGGTAATCACCAAGTCGTCCAAAGACAGGGTAATGCCCAAGAGGAAGCCGGAAGCAATCGCAGGGGCAATCAGCGGCAGGGTAATCACGAAGAAAATCTTCAGCGGACGGGCACCCAAGTCCATTGCAGCTTCTTCCAAGGATTGATCCAATTCCACCAAGCGCGAGCGGATAACGACGGTAATGTACGCCATACAAAGCGTGGTGTGGCCGAGGAAGATAGTAAAGAAGCCGCGATCGAAGTAGAGCGATTGCAGCAATTCACTGCCTTGCAGGAACATTTGAACCTGAATAATCAGCAGCAGCATGGACAAACCGGTAATCACGTCAGGCATCACCATAGGCGCGGAAATCATACCGGCAAACAGGGTGCTGCCGCGGAAGCGTTTAATCCGTGCCATAGCGTAGCCTGCCAATGTGCCGAGTGCCACGGCAGCAAGCGAGGAAACGATGGCGATACGCAATGACAGCCAGGCCGCTTCCAAGATGGTGTCGTTTTCCATCAATGCGCCATACCATTTGGTCGAGAAACCGCCCCAAACGGTAACCAGCTTGGATTCATTGAAAGAATAGATGACCAAAACCACCAGCGGAATATAGAGGAATGCCAGCGAGAGCAGGAGCATCAGTTTCAAGAACCAGGATAATTTGGTTTTCTGCATTATTTGCCTCCTTCTTCCAATTCGCGGTTTTCATAGTGTTGGAACAGGGCAATCGGTACAACCAACAGGGCAACCATGACGACAGCAACGGCAGAAGCCAGCGGCCAGTTGTTTTGGTCGAAGAATGCCTGCCACAATACTTTACCGATCATCAGGTTTTCAGAACCGCCCACCAATTCAGGAATCACAAATTCACCGACGGCCGGAACGAAGACCAGCATAGAGCCTGCGATGATGCCGGTTTTGGACAAAGGCAGGGTAATGGTAAAGAACGATTTGATCGGACCCGCACCCAAGTCGGAAGCGGCTTCGAGCAGACGGTTGTCCAGTTTTACCAATTGTGTGTACAGCGGCAAAATCATAAACGGCAAATAGGCGTAAACCATCACCAAATTCAGCGAGAAAGAATTGTAGAACAGGTCTAAAGGCTCGCTGATGATTCCATATTTGATTAAGAAATTATTGATGATGCCGTTGTGTCCCAATAAGCCCATCCATGCGTAAACACGCAACAGGAAAGAGGTCCAGAAAGGCAGCATGATTGCCAACAGCAGGCCGTTGCGCGCAGCCGGATTCGCGCGTGAAATGGCATAAGCGGTCGGATAACCAATCAGCAGGCAGATGATGGTCGTCGTCAGCGCCGTCTTAATCGAAGACCAGTAGGTCATCAGATAGATATTGCTGTTTTCACTGTCGCCAAACGGATTGAGCGTATTCCAAAAGTTTTGGAAAATGTCGGCGTAGTTCTGATAGCTGATGGCAATGTTCAGACGGCCTAAATCTTCATCAATCGTTGTCAACGGCGTAAATGGCGGAATGGCGATTTCTTGTTCGGCAAAGCTGATTTTCAAGACGATGGCGAACGGAATCAGAAACAGCACCAAGAGCCAGATATACGGCACGGCAATCACTGCACGCTGTCCAGGGCGGCGGAACAGTTTATTTTTCAGTTTTTTAAGGTTCATCGCATTTCCCTCAAATTAACTGAACAGAGGTGTCGGTTGGTTTTCAGGCCAGCTGATATAGACGGTTTCATCCCAAGTCGGCGGCGTAATGTTACGCACATACCAATAAGGTGCGGGAACTTGGCTCTTGACGACGCGGCCGTTGGCGAGTTTGATGTGGTAAATCGCAAAGCTGCCCAGGTAGGCAATCTCTTTGACTGTGCCTTGAGCCCAGTTGTGCGCGCCTAAGTGTTCTGGTTTTTCTTTGTGCAAATCAATGTCTTCAGGGCGGATGCTGATCCAAATTTCATGGTCGTTCGGAACGCCCAAGCCGTGGTCGATGCGGACGTGGTTTTCCAAGCCGTCACATTTGACGATGGAGAAATCGGCGCGGTCATCAACAACGACGCCGTCAAAAATATTGGTTTCGCCGATAAATTCGGCAGTAAAGCGACTATTAGGATAATCGTACACGTCGCTAGGCGTACCGACTTGTCGCAATTGGCCGTCAGACATAATGGCGATACGGGTAGCCATGGTCATCGCTTCTTCTTGGTCGTGGGTAACCATGATGCAGGTTACGCCGACTTGTTCCAGCGTGTTGACCAATTCCAGTTGGGTTTGTTGGCGCAGTTTTTTATCGAGTGCGCCCAAAGGTTCGTCAAGCAGCAGGATTTTAGGACGTTTCGCCAGGCTGCGCGCCAAAGCGATACGTTGTTGCTGGCCGCCGGAGAGTTGGTGTGGCTTGCGTTTGGCGTATTTGGTCATTTGCACCAGGCGCAGCATTTCTTCCACACGGGCATCGATTTCGCCTTTAGGCATTTTGTCTTGTTTCAGACCGAAAGCGATGTTTTGCTCAACGCTCATGTGCGGGAACAGGGCATAGCTTTGGAACATCATGTTGATTGGGCGCTCGTACGGAGCAAGCTTGGTAATGTCCTGGCCGTCGAGAATGATTTTGCCCTGATTGGGGCTTTCCATGCCTGCCAACATGCGCAGCAGCGTGGATTTGCCACTGCCTGAGCTGCCCAAAAGGGCAAAGATTTCATGTTGGTAAATGTCCAAGTCGATGTTATCGACAGCGTAATTGTCACCAAACTTTTTCACCAAGCCTTGGATTTGCAGATAAGGTTTGGCTGAAGACGCAGTGGTTGCGGTCATAATGGCAATACTCCAAAAAGAAAGACGAGTACCGGCAAAACGGATTTTCGAATGGGTGATAAAAAGCTGTTTGATTGCTGGCGGGAGTCAGACGGAGGCCGTCTGAAACTCTTGTAAAGCGCACGGGCAGCGTGGATAGAAAGCAGTTTAAGCCTAAGCTTTTGCTCTCGGCAAACTCGATATTATATTAGCCTAAGCCTCATAGGGGCAATATGAAATTGCTTGTATCGACTGATTTGAAACAAATATGAAAGGAAAGGCAGGCAGGGGAACAGGATAGCGAAAATGGGTAACGTTGTTTTTCTGCACAAAGTGGCTTAATTGTTATTTATATGTCTTAAATAATTATTCAAAATAGAATAAAATACGCAAATTGCATTTATTTGCTAAAACCATAATGGATTACGTTTTATATCGGGCGGGGCGGTTTGCTCAAAATTGAAACTAAATCCGCTATATAAAAAATAAAGGGACTGACGTAGATTAGCAGTTATGCTAGGCTACGAAAATGCAGATAACCAATTGTAAATTAAGAAAGAGAGTTCAAAAGAAACTACTTGAATTTTTTGTACTCCAAGTTACCGCCCGTTCCGCTGCCGATATTTTGGGCATTCAGCCCAACTCCGCTATTCTGTTCTACCGCAAAATTCGTATGGTTATCAGCCATTATCTGGCCTTGGTTGCCGATGAGGTTTTTGAGGGCCCTGTCGAGTTGGACGAAAGCTATTTCGGCGGACGGCGTAAAGGCAGACGTGGTCGCGGCGCGGCAGGAAAAGTGGTTGTCTTTGGTATTCTGAAACGCAACGGACGGGTCTATACCGTTGTGGTGGATAATGCCAAGTCTGAAACGTTACTCCCCGTCATCAAAAAGAAAATCATGCCGGACAGCATTGTTTACACGGATAGCCTGAGCAGCTACGACAAGTTGGATGTGAGCGGTTTCATCCATTACCGCATCAACCATTCCAAGGAATTTGCCGACCGTCAGAACCACATTAACGGCATTGAGAATTTTTGGAATCAGGCAAAACGTGTCTTGCGAAAATACAACGGAATCGATCGCAAATCTTTCCCGCTGTTCTTGAAAGAATGCGAATTTCGATTTAACTTCGGCACACCGTCTCAACAGCTTAAAATCCTGCGGGATTGGTGTGGAATTTAGGGCTAATCTACGTCAGCCCCAAAATAAAAGGGAAAATATGAGTATCAAAGAATGGCCCGAGGGGGAGCGGCCGCGCGAGAAGCTCTTGGCGCATGGTGCGGCGGCGTTGAGTGATGCGGAGTTGCTGGCAATTTTATTGCGTGTTGGAACGCGCGGTATGAGCGCGGTTGATTTGGCGCGTTATTTGTTGGGTGAATTTGGCAGCTTGGGGAAGCTGATGAGTGCGGATGCCAAAACACTCGCTGCTTATAAGGGCATGGGTTTGGCGAGCTATACTCAGTTTGCCGTGGTCAAAGAAATCGGGCGGCGGATTTTGGGTGAAGATTTGCAGGAGCAGATTGTTTTGTCAAATCCGAAATCGGTTGCGGATTATCTGCGCCTGCACCTTGGGCATGAAAAAATCGAGGTCAGTGTTGCTTTGCTGCTCAATCGTCAAAATCAATTGATTGCGGTACGGGAATTGTCGCGCGGTACGGTAGCGGAAAATACGGTTTATATCCGTGAAATCGTCAAATTGGCATTGGATGAATATGCCGACAGTTTGATTTTGGCACACAACCATCCGGGCGGTTCGGCAAGGCCGTCTGAATCTGATGTACAGTTTACAGAGCGTTTGAAACAGGCTTTAAGTTTGGTCGATATTACGCTGTTGGACCATTTTATCGTGACGGCAAAAGAAACCTGCTCTTTGCGCGAACAGGGCTATATGTAAGGATGAATGTTCAGACGGCCTCAGTAGGATTGGTTACCTTACTGAGGCCGTCTGAAGGATTATTGCGTTACTTCGTTGGAGGACTCTTCCTTATAGATGATTTCTTCCGATTTTGGCTTTTCTTTGCTCTTTTCCTTCTCTTTTTCTTTATCCTTGTCTTTTTTACCGTCGGGAATGGCGGCATCAATCACTGCCCCCGTTCCTTTGACAACCAATTTTCCGGCAGTCAGGACGGTTGTGGTGGCCAAATCGACAGCCGCACCTACAACGCAGCCGTTAAGCGTCAGGCAAAAGGCAAGTGCCGGAATCAGACGTTTTGTGCATCTCAATGACTGCATCCGCAGCGTCCTTCATGATGATGGCCGCATCCGAGTGCTTCTTGCCAAGCATCATCATCACCGTCAAATTCTTCAACTTCGTCAAATTCGCCGTTTTCTACCATGCTTACCAGCTCTTCCAAGCTTTCTGCGCCTTCTACCCAAAAGCAGGGAATATCGGGCGGTGTGTCGGGGGCAAGCAGGGCGGCTTGTTGGTCGTGCCAAGCAATCCAGTAGCCGTTTTGCGTTTGTACGAATACGGCATCGGGATGGATGGTTTCGTTTTCGGTATTGACCAGCATTCTGTCAGCGATATCGGTTTGAAAAGGTAAGGTTTGCATGATGGTTTGAGAATGTGAGAAAAGAAAGTATTGTAACATGGCAAAAACAAACGCACCGTCTGAGTCAGGCGGTACGTTTGTATCTCGGCAACTTGGGTGCGGTCGGTTTGTGGAGTCAGCCACACCGGGAATGTCATTCCGTCAAGATTATTTGTCGTCGTTAGCCAACACGAAGCGGTAAATAGCCGCGCCAACTGCTGCGCCGGCAATAGGAGCCAACCAGAACAACCACAGCTGTTCAACAGCCCAGCCGCCTTGAAACAAGGCAACACCGGTAGAACGTGCAGGGTTAACGGAAGTATTGGTGACAGGAATGCTGATCAAGTGAATCAGGATCAGACCCAGGCCGATGGCGATAGGGGCAAAGCCGGCTGGAGCCAGTTTGTCGGTAGAACCCATAATGATGATCAGGAAGAATGTGGTCAGGACGAATTCGATCAGCAAAGCGGCCATCATGTCGTAACCGTTAGGAGAGTGCTCGCCGAAACCGTTGCTGGCAAAGCCGGAAGCAACAGCATCAAAACCGGTTTTACCGGAAGCAATCAGATACAGAACGCCCGCAGCAGCAATCGCACCAATCACTTGGGATACGATGTAAGGCAACAAGTCTTTACCGTTGAAACGGCCGCCGATGAAAAGGCCGACGGAAACGGCAGGGTTGAAGTGGCCGCCGGAAATGTGGCCGACAGCGTAAGCCATGGTCAGTACGGTCAAACCGAATGCTAAAGCGACACCGGCAAAGCCAATGCCAAGCTCAGGGTAAGCTGCTGCCAAAACCGAGCTGCTGCAGCCGCCGAATACCAGCCAGAAAGTGCCGAAAAATTCTGCAAAATATTTTTTCATTTGTTTTTCCTCGTAAAGGGTGGGGTATTGCCGAAGGCATGAATCATAATAATATTGCTTTTAATCGAAAAACGGATTTACCTGTTTTTTTCCGGTCTTGACAAAAGGCCGTCTGAAAAGGGCGACAAATGGATAGAGGGATATATCTTGCAGGTCGAATTTTGTTTATTGAGGCTGAGTTTATTTGATAGAGAAGCAAATACCGTTAATGCAAAAGCATTTGGTTTTGTAGGTAATATTATTCACAGATTATTAATTTGATCGGAATCTTTGAACTCATTATCTGATTTAAAAAGGCCGTCTGAAAAATTTTCAGACGGCCTTGATTTAAGCGAGGATAAATTAATCCAGATGGTCGCTGCTTTGCGCCAAGATGGTGCGGTTGCCGTTGTTTTCCGCAGGGGAAACAATACCGTCGGCTTCCATTTGGTCAATCAGGCGGGCGGCGCGGTTGTAGCCGATGCGCAGTTGGCGTTGGATATTGGAAATGCTGGCCTTACGCGATTTTAAGACAATGGAAACGGCTTCGTCATACATGGGGTCGAAGTCGCTGTCGTTGCTACGGCTGGTGCCGGTAAAGTCTTCAGTGGAACCGTTGCTCAAAATATCGTCGATATAGTCAGGTGCGCTGAATTGTTTCAAGTATTCCACTACGCGGTGTACTTCATTGTCGGATGCGAATGCGCCGTGTACGCGTTGCGGATAACCGGTGCCGGGCGGCAGGAACAGCATATCGCCTTGGCCGAGCAGGTTTTCCGCACCCATTTGGTCGAGAATCGTGCGACTGTCGATTTTGCTGGACACTTGGAAGGCAATGCGTGTCGGAATATTGGCTTTAATCAGGCCGGTAATGACATCCACGCTTGGGCGTTGGGTGGCAAGAATCAAATGGATACCGGCTGCGCGGGCTTTTTGGGCAAGACGGGCAATCAGTTCTTCAATTTTCTTGCCTGCAGTCATCATCAGGTCGGCAAATTCATCTACCACGACCACGATAAACGGCAGTTTCTCTAATGGCTCAGGGTTTTCAGGCGTGAGGCTGAACGGGCTGCCGATTTTTTTGCCACGTGCGGCGGTTTCGGCAATTTTTTGGTTGAAACCGGCAAGATTGCGCACGCCCATAAAGCTCATCAGGCGGTAGCGTTTTTCCATTTCGTTGACGCACCAGTTCAGGGCGTTTGCGGCCAGCTTCATATCGGTTACGACGGGGGCGAGCAGGTGCGGAATGCCTTCGTAAATGCTCAGCTCCAGCATTTTCGGATCAATCATAATCATGCGCACGTCTTCAGGCGTTGCTTTGAAGAGCATGGACAGAATCATGGCGTTCACGCCTACGGATTTACCCGAACCGGTCGTACCGGCAACCAGCAGATGCGGTGCTTTGGCCAAGTCTGTCACAACAGGCTGGCCGGTAATGTCTTGGCCGAGAGCGAGAGTCAGTTTGGATTTAGATTCGGTAAACGCAGGCGAATTGAAGATTTCGCTCAGGCGGATCATTTGGCGTTTCGGATTGGGTAATTCCAAGCCCATGCAGGTTTTGCCGGGGATGGTTTCCACCACGCGGATAGAAGCCACACCAAGCGAGCGCGCCAAGTCTTTTTCGAGGTTCAAAACGGCACTGCCGCGCACGCCGACATCAGGCTCGATTTCGTAGCGCGTAATGACCGGGCCGGAATAGGAGTCCATCACTTTGACTTTAACTTTGAACTCGGCCAGTTTTTCTTCGATGGTAATGCTGTTTTCCAACAACTGTTCTTCAGTTTGCGATGCGCTTGGGTCAAACTGCGGCGGCAGAAGCAGGGCGGTAGTCGGCAGGCGTGCATCGGTAAGTGTTGCCGAAGTCGGAAGAACTACGTTTGATGTATTCTCTGGAACGCTTGGTTCTACGGTTTGAATAGGCGTTTCAACGACTGTCTGTGTATATTCAGACGGTCTTGCGATTGTTTCAACGGATTCAACGGGTTCAATAGCTTCAACCGCTTGAATAGCTTCTGTGTCCGGTTGTACAGGAGCTTCCGGCTCACTATCGAATTCCGCTTCTTCGACGGCAGATTCGCTGATTAAATAATCACGGATACTGCGTTCAGGCTGATTGCTGACATGTGCATTGACTTGTGCATCAAAAATCGGTACTTGGATTTTATGTTCAAAAGCAGGCGGTTCGGGGATATCAATCGGCGCAATCGAGGTTTGGAAAACAGGCGGTTCAGGAATATCGGTTTTAGCCATAGGGACAACCGGTACGGCAGGCGGCTCGACTACGGTTGCGTTTGGCGCGGCAGGTCGGGAGATATAAGGGGATTTTTTAACAGGCGCAGCCGGTTTCGGACGGGACGGCGTTGCCGGTGCGGCAGGTCGTGGTGCAACAGCTTCCGTGGCAGCTTGTTTACGCGCCCATCTTTCGGCGGCCGCTTCGGTATAGCGAACTTGACGGCGCAAGCTGGCAGGACGGCTGATTTGTCCCAAGTTGGCCAAAATTTCGTCATTTTCGATGGTGCGCGGAGAGTAGCCGCGTAATGGGGCGACGGCCTCGGCCAGTTTGTGGCGGGCGGCGGTGCGGCGGGCAAGGTTGTTGTGAATATCTTCCGCTTGGATTTCAGAAGGGAATGCCTGCATGGAAGTATAGGGGAGGATGGCTTCTTTTTCGGCAGTTCTTAAGGCCGTCTGAACGGTTTCGATATGCGGCGCATTGGCTTCTGCCACGCGGACATTATTGGCACGCGCCAAGGCACGTTCGCGTGTGCGGCGCAAGATAGGGTCGTTATAGTCGATGATTTCCATGCCGGTCATCGGCAGGGATGAAGCGCGCAATAATGGGGTTTCGACTTCGTCTTTGTAAATTGGCGCATTTTTTTCGGCCAAATGCTCGTTCCATTCTTCAACCGCTGCTTCGTGCAGGGAACGGGTGGCTTCTTCTAATGTGATTTCTTCAAAATTGCTGTTTTGCACCAAAGACGGGCTGTATTCGGGCGTTTCCATTTGTGCAAACGGCGTGATTTTAGGAATACGTTCCGGTTTGGCAGATTTGCGGGTTTTAGGCGCAACTTTGATTTCTTCTTCGGTAGCTGTGATGTGTTCCAGCTCTTCGGTAAACGGTTCTGCTGCGTGCTCTTCGTTTGTTTCGGCGCGTTTCATTTTATTGTGTTCGAGCACGGAAAGCAGGCGGATGCGGGCAATTTTATGGTTGTCGGCAGTGCGCTTGTTCATGCTGAACAAACGTTTCAGGCTGTCCAGTTGGTCGAAAAAACCGACCGGGCTGTCTTCTTCGTTTATTTCTTGTTCGTCGCCACTGAGTCGGGCCAATTCTTGGCGCCACTTTTGCTCTTGTTTCTGGCGCCACCAGAACAAGCCGGCTATGACAGCCAGCAGAATTAAAGCCAATATTGTCCAAAGCATGCGTCCATCCCCTTAATTAAACGGCAAAGTCCGTTATTCTAACGCTTTTTTCGGGTAAACAAAACCAGCCGAAACAAGCTTTAACGGCAAAGGCAAACAGGATTGTCAAAGCTGTGGCTTGAGACGCGTATAATAGGCCGTCTGAACATTTTGCGGATGAGATGATGATTTTTCAAAACGGATGGTTTCCCGTTGGTGTCGTGATGGCGGCATGGCCTGTGTTGCTGGTGATTTTTGCTTTGTGTGCAAAGCAGGCATGGGTGTCGGTATCGCAGCATCGTTCCGCATTTTTGGTGGCTGCCGTGATGTTGCCACTGGCTTGGAGCTTGAATGCTTCTCCTGAAAGCGGACAACTGGCCGGTATGAGCTATCATCTGCTTGCCTTGAACCTGACGGCTTTAATGCTGGGCACCTCTGCCGCGTTCTGCCTTGGCGTTTTACTGTTTTTTCCATATTTGTGGCTTTGGGGCGATTGGCATATATTTCCCATCAACGCCTTGTCCGTATTGCTTCCGCCTTTGTTGGTAAACTTGGGTTTCCGCCATTGGGTATCGCGTTTGCCTGCCAATATCTTTATCTTTATTTTTCTGAATGGTTTTTGGGCTGCGGCGGTCGGCATGGTGTTTACCGGCGTAATTTTGGTTGGTTTGTTGGACTGGGTGGATGTGTTTGATACGTCGGTATTGTGGAAAACCGCTTTTCCTGTTTTCTTCTTAATCGCTTGGGCAGAGGCATTTTTGAGCGGTATTTCAACAGCCATTTTTATCGCGCTCAAGCCGCAATGGATTTGTACTTTCGATGACGACAGGTATTTGAAATCCGCGCCTAAGATTTGGCAGTAAGACATGAAGGCATCCTTGCTTGGTTTTCAGACGGCCTAATGGCCGGATAGCCTGTTTTTTGAATTAAATTTTTAACTTGTTATGTTTACTTATATTTTTCCCATTGTTTGCGGTGCCGCTGTCGGGGCTGTATTGCGTTGGCTGTTTGGCTTGTTGCTGGTGTCTTCTGCGCCTTTTTCTATCGGTACATTGGCGGCAAACTGGCTGGGCGCGCTGCTGATCGGTGTATTGGCGGAACTCTTAACCGATCCGCAATGGCGTTTGCTTTGGATTACCGGCTTTCTCGGCAGCTTAACCACATTTTCAGGTTTTTCAGTGGAAATGGTGGGTTTGATGCAGGCGCAACGTTGGGGCATGGCTGCGATGGCAACCTGTCTGCATGTTTTCGGTTCGTTTGGTTTGACGGCGCTGGGGATTAAATTGGCGCAGATTTGGAAGTAAACAAAAATAACAGGGTGCAAAATTGCACCCTGTTATTTTTTATAGGTATTTAATCAATGCCAATAGGTAAACAGACAGTTTCTTGACAATAGGTTTTGCCGGACTCGCTTAAGTGTGCCGGTTTGTAGGCGGCAAAGGTGTAGGTAAGGTCTGCGCGGAATGTATCGGGATCGGCTTCGGCGGTGTCGCAGTTGAGGCCGGTGGGAATATCGAGGGCGACTTTCAGGCCGTCTGAATGATTGAGTTGGCGGCAGAGGACGGCAATTTCTGCGGGAAGTGCGCCGCTGAAGCCTGTGCCGAATATGCCTTCGATAATGATGTCGTAACCTTTTTTCAGACGGCATTCCAGCTCTTGCTTGGTAATAAATTCAATATGGGGCAAACCGTTGAGGCGTTCTCGATTGGTTTGAGCCAAGGGAGAGAGGTTTTCTCCGAGTGAAAACAGAATATCGATGTGCCAACCTTGCGCCTGCATATATCTTGCCATGACTAGGCCGTCGCCGCCGTTGTTGCCTTTGCCGCAAACGATCAGGGCGCGTCCGGCTTGGGGATGACGCTGCATGAGGTCTCGGGCGGCAGAGCTGCCGGCGTTTTCCATCAGTTGGTCGAAGCTTGTGCCTTTATCGACGGCTGCTTGCTCGCGTTCGCGCATCTGGGCGGCAGTATAGACTTTCATGATCGGCTCTCTTTGCAGGAAGTTATTTGTCGGCGGTATTCATCAGGCGCAAGGCTTTCAGACGGCCTATTTCTTTTTGATATTCCACCAGTCCGATAAATGTGCCGTCTCGGCTGTACACACGGAAGGGCTGCCCGGAGGAAATGTCTTCGGTAAACTGGGGACGTTGGCCGTGTTTGAGCATGGTAACGGCGTAGTCGTTTAACTCAAGTTTGGGGAAATGTTGTACCAAAATATCGCAAGGCAGCAGCAGGGCATCGCGTTCGGCTTCGTCCAATTCTGCCAAAGCTTCGAGCGTGTGGCTTTGGGCAATGGTAAAGCCTGCGGTTTCGGTACGGCGCAGGGCGGTCAGGTGGGCGAATGTGCCGATGTGTTTGGCGATGTCTTCGCTGAGGGTGCGGATGTAAGTGCCCTTGCTGCAACGTACGTCTATTACGGCTTTAGGCGCATCAAATTCAGTAATATCAATGGAGTAAATCGTAATATCGCGCGCTTTGCGTTCGATAACGATGCCTTTGCGTGCGTATTCGTACAGCGGTTTGCCTTCGTGTTTGAGGGCGGAAAACATGGGCGGCACTTGGCGGATGTCGCCTGTTAACGCTTGGCAGGCCGTCTGAAATTCGGACAATGAAATATTGGCGCGTGCGGTGGCAATGATTTCTCCTCCGGCATCGCCCGTACTGCTGGCTTCGCCCAGTTTCAGCGTGGCCGTATAGGCTTTGTCGGCATCAATCAGATATTGGGCGAACTTGGTCGCTTCTCCGAAGCAAACAGGCAAAAGCCCTGTGGCCAAAGGATCGAGTACGCCGGTATGCCCGGCTTTTTCGGCACGGAACAAACGCCGCGCTTTTTGCAGGGCGGTGTTGCTGGAAAGGCCTTCAGGTTTGTCGAGGAGAAGAACGCCGTTGACCGGGCGTTTGGTGGGTTTATTGGTCATATTAATTAGGGAATATTAATGTTCAGGCCGTCTGAAAGGGTTCAGACGGCCTGCGTGTTTTAATCAATCAGTCTTCAACCGGTTTTTCCGCCGCCACTTGGTCGATCAGGCTGGAAATGCTCATGCCGCGTTCGAGTGATTCGTCGTATTTGAAGTGCAGCTCAGGCGTTTTGAAGAGTTTGATGCGTTTGGCCAATTCGCTGCGCAAATGGCCTTTGGCGTGTTCCAAAGCTTCTTCGGTAATGTCGCGTGTGCTGTCGTCAAGGACGGTGTAAAACACGGTTGCGTGGCTGTAATCGCGGGTGACTTCGACTTCGTTGATGGTGATGAAGCCTGCACGCGGATCTTTCAGGCCGGTGCGGACGAGTTCGGCAAGCTCGCGCATGATTTGTTCTTTGACACGGTCTTGGCGGGCGTAGCCGCGTTGTGGTTTTCTCATGGTTTTCCTTGATGTATGGCAGGCTGTCGTTTTCAGATGGCCTGCGGTTTGGATTTTGAAAAGCTGCCTATTATAACGGAGCGCGGTTTATTGTGCTTGAACCGAGAAAGGCATATCGATTTTTTGCCATTGCGCGCTTTCGTAGTCCAGCGCATCGGCGATGAGGGGATGTTGTTCCAGCCATTGGGCGTTGATGCGCAAGATGAAGCTGTGGTTGTTTTCATCGACGCGAAGCTGGGTTTGCGGCGGCAAATCAAGTGGCAGGCGTGAACGGCAGAAGAGGGCGGCCAGGCGCAGGGACAACACGGCACACCACATGATTTCGTTGTTGCCGATAATGTCCGCCATTTTCTTGAGGTCGCCGCGATGGCCGATAACCAGTTGTGCCAAAATGGTTTGCTCTTTGCGTGAGAAGCCCGGCATATCGGCGTTTTCGAGAATGTAGGCGGAGTGTTTGTGATAACCGGTATGGGCAATATCCAAGCCGATTTCATGCAGACGGCCTGCGCGGCTGAGGTATTGGTTCCACAGGGCAAGCTCTTGAACGGTTACGTTTTTGGCGTGGCACAGGCTGTTCATAAAGGCTTGCGCGGTATCGGCAACGCGTTTGGCTTGGTTGAGGCTGACGTGGTAGCGTTTTTGGAACTCTGCCGTTGTCTGTTCGCGCATATCGACATTGAGGCTGCGGCCGATTAAGTCGTAGAACACACCGTCGCGGAGTGCGGCCTCGGTAACGGTCATTTTAGTCAGCGAGAGTTCTTCAAAAGCCGCCATCATCACGGCCAATCCGCCCGCAAAAACTTCAATGCGTTCGGGTTTGAGGTTTTCAAATTTGGCTTTTTTAACCGAACCGGCTTCGATAATCCTATCGGCAAGATAACGCATGCCTTGGGCGGTAATGTCGGCTTCTTGTGGCAATTCGACCGCCAAAACGTCGCGTATGGATTTTGCCGAACCGGAGGTGCCGATGGCGAAATCCCAACCGGTACGCTTCATCATTTTGCTGATGCGCTGGATTTCGATACGCGCGGCGGAAACGGCGGCTTGGAAATCTTTGGCGGTCACTTTGTTTTGGAAGAAGCGCATGCTGTACGTTACGCAGCCCAAAGGCAGGCTTTCTGTGGTCAGCGGTTGCAAATCCGAGCCGATAACAAATTCGGTCGAACCGCCGCCGATGTCGATAACCAGCATTTTGTCGCCTTTGGGCGGCAGGGTATGCACTACGCCGGTGTAAATCAGACGCGCTTCTTCACGGCCGGCGATGACTTCGATGGGAAAACCCAGCGCCGCTTCGGCACGGGGCAGGAATTGGGCGATGTTTTTGGCGACGCGGAAAGTGTTGGTGGCCACCACGCGCACGTTTTCGGGTTGGAATCCGCGCAGGCGTTCGCCAAATTTCGCCAAACATTCCAAGGCTTGTTCTTGAGAGGCTTCGCTCAGGTTTTTTTGTTCGTCCAAGCCGGCGGCAAAGCGAACCATTTGTTTGAACGAGTCGATGACTTTCAGCTGGCCGTTGTTGTTTTCACAAATTTGCAAGCGGAAACTGTTGGAACCCAAGTCGACGGAGGCTAAAACGTTGGCGGGAGTGGTGGTCATAAAAAATACCGGTTGATTAGAAAAACCTAAATGTTACTTGAGGCGGTATTACTTGACAATAAAAGGTATACAGCTCTTTGATTCTGCTCATAGATGTATTTTATAATGCTGATTTTAAGCCAATATATCAAAGGCCGTCTGAACTTTTCAGACGGCCTAAAAAGAGAAAACACATGAAATCGGAAAACCAAGATTCCTTATTTTTATCGCGCCGCCGCCTGTTGCAAGTCGGCGGAGCCATGCTTTTGACGCCTGCGACCGCATGGGCGGGGGCGCAACGTGAAGAAACGCTGGCCGATGATGTGGCTTCCGTGATGCGCAGTTCGATTAATAGCGCCAGCCCTGCGCGGCTGGTGTTTGCCGATTCGAGGGAAGGGGAGCGTTGGTTGGCGGCGATGTCTTCCCGATTGGCACGTTTCATTCCCGATGAGGGCGAGCGCCGCCGCCTGTTGGTTAATATTCAATATGAAAGCAGTCGTGCCGGACTCAATACTCAAGTGATTTTGGGCTTGATTGAAGTGGAAAGTGCGTTTCGCCAATATGCCATCAGCGGCGTGGGTGCGCGCGGTTTGATGCAGGTGATGCCGTTTTGGAAAAACTATATCGGCAATCCGTCGCACAACCTTTTCGATATCCGCACCAATCTGCGCTATGGCTGCACCATTCTGCGCCATTACAATAATATCGAAAAAGGCAATATTGTCCGCTCTTTGGCAAGGTTTAACGGCAGCTTGGGCAGTAATAAATATCCGAACGCCGTGTTAGGCGCGTGGCGAAATAGATGGCAGTGGGGTTGATTAGGGATAAATGGGATAGGGCAGATCTTGCGTGACGTTGTTTTTTGTTAAAACCGTTTTATACCGATGAAGCAGGTTTGCGATAAACAGCTTGCGATTTGACCCCATGCAATTCCTTTGAATCCTGTATAATCAGAAAATCTGTTAATTCACACTTTCAGACGGCCTTTCGCAAACTTAAGGCCGTCTGAAACATTATTTATGGCAAGAGATAACCGCATTCAAATGTTTCCGCACGAGTGGCGTGCCAGTACCACACTTTCCGGTGTTTACGCACTGCGTATGTTGGGGATGTTTTTGGTGTTGCCTGTCTTGGCGATGTATGCCGCTTCGTTGCCCGGCGCAGAAAACAATAAAGCGCTGGTCGGTATGGCGATGGGTATTTACGGGCTGACACAGGCTTTGCTGCAGCTGCCTTTGGGTATGGCTTCCGACAAGTTCGGTCGTAAAAAAGTGATTTATGCCGGCTTGATTGTGTTTGCGGCAGGTAGTTTTTTGGCCGCAGTTGCCGATAGCCTGCAGATGTTGGTTGCCGCGCGTGCCATTCAAGGCGCAGGTGCCGTCAGCGCGGCGGTAACGGCTTTGCTAGCAGATTTGACCCGTAACGAAGTGCGGACGCGTGCGATGGCGATGATCGGTCTGAGTATCGGCTTGACCTTTTCCGTCAGCCTAGTGCTTGCGCCGATGATTGCCGGCTTTATCGGCGTATCCGGCCTGTTTGCGCTGACCGGTATTCTGACGGTAATCAGTATCGGCGTGGTTGCCTGGATGACGCCTGATCCGGAAGTGTCAAAAATGCACGAAGACACGCAGGCGCAGCCTTCTCGTATGGGCGAGGTATTGAAAAACCGCCAACTGCTCAATCTCGACTTCGGTATTTTTGCCTTGCATGCGGCGCAAATGGCTTTATTTACCGCATTGCCGTTTGCCATGACGCAGTTGGGTTTGGAAAAAATCCATCACTGGCGAGTCTATCTGCCTTCAACCATTACCGGCCTGATTATTATGGTGCCGCTGATTATCGTCGGCGAAACGCGCAACAAACTCAAACAAGTGTTTATCCTGGGTATCGTCTGCATTGCCGCGGCGCAAATCGGCTTGCTGTTTGGCATGCACTCGGTGTGGTTGATTACCGCTTATCTGATTGTTTACTTTATTGGTTTTAATGTATTGGAAGCCAGCCTGCCGTCTATGGTGTCGAAAATCGCTCCGTCCGATTTGAAAGGCACCGCTATGGGCGTGTATAACACCATGCAGTCGGTCGGCTTGTTTGTCGGCGGCGCAACCGGTGGTTTATTGTTCCAAAAATACGGTTTTGTAGGCGTATTTGCCTTTTGTAGCGTATTGATGTTGCTGTGGCTGGTATTGGCAGTCATTTCGCCTGCACCGAAACCCGTCAAAAACCTCAGCTACCCGCTTAACGCCGAATGGCAACAAAATCCGGATTTGCTCTACCAAAAATTGACCGAAATTGAAGGCGTTGAAAGCATTAGCTTTAGCGCAGACAAACAAACCATTTATATCAAGGCCTTGCAAAAAGGATTTGACCAAGAGGCCGCCGAAAAAATTATCACAGGAGTGTAAAATGTCATTGAATAAAGTTATCCTCATCGGCCGTCTCGGCCGCGACCCGGAAGTCCGCTATATGCCCAACGGTGAGGCCGTCTGTAACTTCAGCATTGCCACCAGCGAAACGTGGAACGACCGCAACGGCCAACGCGTAGAACGTACCGAATGGCACAACATCACCATGTACCGCAAACTCGCCGAGATCGCCGGTCAATACCTGCGTAAAGGCAGCCAAGTGTATCTGGAAGGCCGTATCCAAAGCCGAAAATACCAAGGCAAAGACGGCATCGAGCGCACCGCTTACGACATCATTGCCAATGAGATGAAAATGCTCGGCAGCCGCAACGACAACAGCGGCGGCGCACCATACGATGACGGCTATAATCAAGGCGGTCATTCAAGCCAAAGCAGCTACCAACAAGCGCCACAGCAGCAATACCAATCTGCCCCGGCTCAAGAACCCCCAGCCGCCCCGGCCCGTCGTCCTGCTCCGGCACAACCGGCCGCTCCGGTTGATGATATCGACGACGATATTCCGTTCTAATTATTGGGCAAATAAAAAAGCCGTCTGAAAAATATACTTTCAGACGGCCTTTAAAATGATTTAAAAGAAAATCCTACATTTGCACCGAGCCGCTGACGGTCAGGCTGATCTCTTCCGAACCGGGGGAGGCAGGTATGCCATCTTCTATTCCTGCCGCCATCTCTGCGGCGGGGATTGCACGCAGCATTTTGGCGTGTGCAAAGTCGCCGCCGACTTGGCGGTTGCCGATATGGCCCAAGTTGAGTTTAACGATTTTGTAGCTGGAGAAGCCGAGTGTTTGGGCGAGGTTTTGGGCGCGGTCTTTGAAGCGCAGGATGACGGCCTTGCTCAGTTGGTCGACGGTTTCTTCGCGTTTTTCTTTGGATACGGAAAATGAGGAGCTTTCCAAAACGGCGATATTGATGCTGTTGGTAATCAGGCGGTTGAGTGCTTCAAAGTCTTTGCTTTCTACTTTGAAGTAGGCGTGTTCTTCCCAGCCGGTTTGGGTGCGCTTGCCGTTGGTGTATTGATAGCGCGGGGATGCGTTGCGCTCCATCAGCTCGGCTTTGAATTTGCTGTTTTGGGAGATTTTGTTGAACTGGTTGAATTTCTTCATGAAGGCTTGGTTGACGGCTTGACGGTCTTTGCCTTCTGCGTTGATGCTGAAATGCGCGGTCATGATATCCCGTGGCACTTCCATGTTGGCGGATTCGGAAAATTCAACGATGTTGTAGTTGAGGCTTTCTGCTGCAACGGGCAGGGAGGCGGCTAGGAGTAGGGCGGTAAGGGTTGGGCGGAGCATTTTGTTTTCCTTGTGATGCGGATTTTAAAAAAGTAATTTAGCATGAAAGATGGAAACGTTGGCTTTGGCAAGCGTAAGGATTTGTCTGGGTTGAGGCCGTCTGAAAAGAAGTTATTTTGTATCCATCAAGCCGACTTCATGGGGATTGGGGCGGGCTTTTTCTTCTTGACCTAAGCCGACCAATTTCCGCAAGCGGGTCATGTAGGCGTTGACATCAAGGCCCCGTTCGTAGCGTTGTGCTTCCCAGATGGTTTCTGCCAAGGCTTCCATCATATCGTGTTCGGCTTTGACCCAGTCGCCGTTGTAACGGGCGCAAAGTTGTTGGTGGATGGCACGGATGCCCGAGGGCTGATCAATGGCGCTTTGTTCTTGTAGGGAAAGGTGTAGCGACATGTGCAGGAATGGGTTGCTTTCGCCGTCTTCGGGCAACCATTCTTTATCTAAATATTGTTCGATGTCTTCGAGATAGTGTCCGTATTCGGGATGGGCTTCGATAATGCGCAAAGCTTTTTGTTGCAGGCCGTCCAATTGGAGTGGTGCGAGCCTGTGTTGCCAGACGTGTGCAAAGAATCGGCGGACATCGTGGGTGTTTACGTCATACATGATGGGTGTAATTTGATTTTGGGATATGTGATTATATAGCGATTACGATAAAAAAGGCCGTCTGAACAATATGTTTTCAGACGGCCTTTGTTTTGCAGGCTTTAGCGGCGGTCGATGATTCGGTAATACACTTCGCCGTCTTGGACATAGCCCAATTCGACGCGGGCAATTTCGGCGATGGCCTCTTGTCCGTGTGCCAAATCTTCAACTTCCGCATTAAGGAAATTGTTGCGCAAAGTGAGCGTTTGGTTTTTTTCCTCCTGACGGACGAGCTGCTCCTGCAATTCTTCCGTATGCCCGACGCTGCCTTTACCAAACCAAAGGCTGTACTGACAGCACAAAAGTGCGAAGGTTAAAACAAAAGTCACCCACTTCATACAATCAATATCCTATATTCTGCTTATTTGCCCAGTTGGTAGAATGCGGCTTTGCCAGGGTAGTAAGCGGCTTCGGCCAATTCTTCTTCAATACGCAACAATTGGTTGTATTTCGCCATGCGGTCAGAACGGGACAGGGAGCCGGTTTTGATTTGCATACAGTTGGTGGCAACGGCCAAGTCGGCAATGGTGCTGTCTTCGGTTTCGCCGGAACGGTGGCTCATCACGCTGGTGTAGCGGTTGCGTTTGGCCAAGTCAACGGCTTTCAGGGTTTCGCTCAAAGTACCGATTTGGTTTACTTTAACCAGCAATGCGTTTGCCACACCTTTTTCGATGCCTTCAGCCAAGATTTTTGGATTGGTTACGAACAAGTCGTCGCCGACCAATTGAACTCGGCCGCCCAATTTTTCGGTCAACAGTTTCCAGCCTTCCCAGTCGTTTTCGTCCATGCCGTCTTCGATGGAAACGATTGGGAATTCGTTAACCAGGCCTTCCAAGTATTCGGCAAATTCTGCGCTGGTGTAAGAGCGGCCTTCGGCTTCCAGATGGTATTGGCCGTCTTTGTAGAACTCGCTGGATGCGCAGTCCAGGGCGAACAATACGTCTTCGCCTGCTTTGTAGCCTGCGGCTTCGGTTGCTTCGACGATCAGTTGCAGGGCTTCTTTGTGGCTGTTCAGGTTAGGTGCGAAACCGCCTTCGTCGCCAACGGTGGTTGGGAAGCCTTTGGCATCACACAGTTTTTTCAGTGCGTGGAAAATTTCGGCGCCGCAACGCAG
Organism: Neisseria sp. 27098_8_139; assembly: GCF_041433195.1. NCBI lineage: Bacteria > Pseudomonadati > Pseudomonadota > Betaproteobacteria > Neisseriales > Neisseriaceae > Neisseria > Neisseria sp. 27098_8_139. Next base: position 35,666 of record NZ_JAPWBA010000003.1, on the reverse strand, counting down.
GGCTTCGCGGAAAGATTTTGCGCCGACAGGCATGATCATGAATTCTTGGATGTTCAGGCTGTTGTTGGCATGTTCGCCGCCGTTGATAACGTTCATCATCGGAACAGGCAGAGCCATTGGGCCTGCGCCGCCCAAGTAGCGATACAGAGGCAGGCCTGCATCTTCAGCAGCTGCGCGTGCTACGGCCATAGAAACGGCCAAAGTAGCGTTGGCACCCAAGTTGCCTTTGTTTTCAGTACCGTCCAATTCGATCATGATTTGGTCGATATAAGATTGTTCGTTGGCATCGATACCGATGAGGGCTTGCGCGATTTGGTTGTTGACGTGGTCAACGGCTTTCAATACGCCTTTGCCCAAGTAACGGGATTTGTCGCCGTCACGCAGTTCCAAAGCTTCTTTTTGGCCGGTTGATGCGCCGCTTGGTACGGCTGCGCGTCCCATGACGCCGGATTCCAACAATACGTCACACTCTACGGTAGGGTTGCCGCGGGAGTCCAAAATTTCGCGTGCAAAAATATCAACGATTGCGCTCATGAATATCTCCAAATAGGATGGTAAAAGAAAAGTAGCTTTGTTACGTTTCAGACGGCCTTAAAGATGATTGCCGAAGTCTGATGAATGCAGACGTTATGCCGTCTTTGCCGAGCATGGCATCGGAGTCGGTATGAAACTGACTGTAAGTTTGTTTCACGTCAATATCGCTCAAACAAACATAAGCTGTATAGTGTAACATTTTTTACCCTTTTTAGGGTGAAAAGCTGATTAAATAAGGCATAAGGCCGTCTGAAAACCAGATTAGCCTTCGCCCAAAATCATCGAGCCTACGCCGTCATCGGTCAGCACTTCCAAGAGCAGGGCGTTGGGAACACGGCCGTCTATGATATGCGTGGCTTTGACGCCGCTTTTGGCGGCTTCTACGGCAGAGGCAATTTTAGGCAGCATACCGCCGTACAGCGTACCGTCTTCAATCAGTTCATCAATGCGGCTTGGCGTCAGGGTGGTCAATAATTTGCCTTCTTTATCCAGTACGCCGGGGATATTGGTCATCATCAGCAGTTTTTCGGCCTGAAGTTTTTCCGCTAGTTTACCGGCAACCAAGTCGGCATTGATGTTGAACGCTTCGTCGTTTTGACCTACGCCGATGGGTGCGATGACAGGAATGCAGCCGCGCTCGACCAGGCCTTCCACTAAACGGGTATCGATGTCGGCCACTGTGCCGACTTGGCCGATGTCCACACCTTTTTGTTCGGGCGTGTCGATCAGGAGTTTTTCCGCTTTGATGAAGTGGTTGTCCCGGCCGGTAATGCCGACGGCACGACCGCCGAAGGTGGTAATCATGGAAACAATTTCTTTATTGACGTGTCCGCCCAAAACCATTTCTACGATGTCCATGGTTTCGCTGTCGGTTACGCGCATGCCTTGAACAAACTCTCCTTTTTTGCCGACTTTTTCCAACATCTCATTGATTTGCGGGCCGCCGCCGTGAACGATGACGGGATGCAGGCCGATTAGTTTGAGCAGGACGACATCGCGTGCGAAACCCTCTTTTAAAGCAGGTTCGGTCATGGCGTTGCCGCCGTATTTGATGACGATGATGGAGCCGGAAAAACGGCGGATATAAGGTAAAGATTCGGCAAGGACGCGCGCCTTGATGGCAGGGGAGACAGATTGTTGCTGGGTCATGGTTTCAACCTTGTTTCATGATTTCGGCCTTATCTTAATCCCAAAGGCCGTCTGAAACAATGTTTCCAAGCGCTTGAAATCCTGTTAAATCAGTTAAATGGTTGAAACCAGCCTCATGCAAACGGTAAAATGACGGTTTGCTTCGGCCTCTTCGCCGATTACTAAGGATACCCATGATGAAAATCAGCACCCAATTCGATGCCGGTTCGGTCGTTGTCAAAGACTTGAGCAACCCTGCCGATATCCGTCTCGCCCTGCGTCCCGACAATGCTTCGGAGTTTGCCCAATGGTTTTACTTCCGTTTGCAGGGTGCGGCCTATCAAAACTGCGTGATGCATTTTGAAAATGCGGCGGACGCTGCGTATCCTTTGGGCTGGGAGGACTATCAGGCTTGCGCCTCTTATGACCGCCAAAATTGGTTCCGCGTGCCGACAAGCTACGAAAACGGCGTGTTGACCATCAACCATACGCCTTTGTCCAATAGCGTTTACTACGCTTATTTCGAGCCTTATTCCCACGAGCAACATTTGAACCTTTTGGGCGATGCGCAGGGCAGCGGTTTGTGCCGTATCGATGATTTGGGCAGCACTGTTCAAGGCCGCGACATCAATCTTTTGACCATCGGCAACCAAGTCGAAAGCGACATGAAAGTCTGGATTATCGCCCGTCAACATCCGGGCGAAACCATGGCGGAATGGTTTGTCGAAGGTTTGCTGGGCCGCCTGCTTGATCCGCAAGATCCGACCGCGCGTATGCTGCTTGACCGTGCGACTTTTTACATTGTGCCGAATATGAATCCGGACGGCTCGGTTTTGGGTAATCTGCGCACCAATGCCGCCGGTGCCAACCTCAACCGCGAATGGGAAACCCCGACTTTGGAGCGAAGCCCCGAAGTCTTTGCCGTCCGCGAAAAAATGATGGAAACCGGCGTGGATTTGTTCTTGGATATTCACGGCGATGAAGGCCTGCCGTTTGTCTTTGTGGCCGGTACCGAAGGCGTGCCGAATTACAACGAGCGCATCGAAGCCTTAGAAGATCAATTCAAACTGGCGTTGCTCAATGCCAGCCCAGATTTCCAAGACGATTACGGCTATGACAAAGATGCGCCGGGTCAGGCAAACATGACTTTGGCGACCAACTGGGTCGGCAATCATTTCAACTGCCTTGCCTATACTTTGGAAATGCCGTTTAAAGACAATGCCAACCTGCCGGACGACGATTTCGGCTGGAACGGTCAACGCTCGCTGCGCTTGGGTGAGGCAATGTTGTCTGCTATTTTGAATGTGGTTGGCGATTTGCGTTAAATCGTCCGATACTGCATACAGGCCGTCTGAAAGTTCAGGCTTTCAGACGGCCTTTGAGATAAGGAACACACATTATGATGATACATCCCCAGTTTGATCCGGTGCTGATCAGCATCGGCCCGCTTGCCATCCGCTGGTATGCCTTGAGCTATATTGTTGGCTTTATCCTGTTTACGATTTTGGGCCGTCGCCGTATCGCGCAGGGCAATTCTGTGTTTACCAAAGAAACACTCGACGATTTCCTGACTTGGGGTATCTTGGGCGTCATCTTGGGCGGCCGTATCGGCTACGTTTTGTTTTATAAATTTTCTGACTATCTGGCCAACCCGTTGGATATTTTCAAAGTATGGGAAGGCGGTATGTCGTTTCATGGCGGCTTCTTGGGTGTGGTCGTTGCCATGTGGCTGTTTGGCCGCAAGCACAACATCAGCATTTTAAAATTGATGGATACCGTTGCGCCGCTCGTACCGCTGGGCTTGGCTTCCGGCCGTATCGGCAACTTTATCAACGGCGAACTTTGGGGACGCGTGACCGAGCTCAATGCTTTCTGGGCAATGGGTTTCCCGCAAGCGCGTTACGAAGATGCGGAAGCTGCAGCGCACAATCCTTTGTGGGCCGAATGGCTGCAACAATACGGTATGCTGCCGCGCCATCCGTCTCAGCTTTACCAGTTTGCCCTTGAAGGCATTTGCCTGTTTGTCATCGTTTGGATTTTTTCGAAAAAACCGCGCCCGGCCGGCCAAACGGCGGCATTGTTCTTGGGCGGTTACGGTTTGTTCCGCTTTATTGCCGAATTTGCTCGTCAACCTGACGACTATCTCGGCCTGTTGACTTTGGGTTTGTCCATGGGTCAATGGTTGAGCGTACCGATGATTGTATTGGGTGTGATTGGTTTTGTTTGGTTTGGACGTAAAAACAGTGTTGCCAAAGCATAAATAAAACAATAAATAAAGACCGTCTGAAAACCTTTTCAGACGGCCTTTTTATGGCTTCAAGCAAACGGATTTCGGGTTTAACCGAAAAAGCCCATTTTGACTTGAATGAGTTTTTCCAACTCCGGCAGGACGCGGCGGCGTGAAACGAAGAAGATAATGTGGTCGCCGTCTTGCAGGATGGTTTCAGTGTGGTGTCCCATGATGACTTCGCCGGTTTCGCCGCGGACGATGGCGGCAATGTGGCAGTCGCTCGGCCATTTAATGCCGCTGATACGGCGGCCGACGATGGCGGAAGTATTTTTATCGCCGTGTACCACCACTTCAATGGCTTCGGCCGTACCGCGGCGCAAAGGATGGACGGCGACGATGTCGCCGCGGCGGATGTGGGCGAGAATGGAGCCGATGGTAATCAGATGGGGGGAAACAACGATATCGATTTTGTTACCTTCAAGCAAATCGACGTAGCTTGAGCGGTTGACGATGGTAATTACGCGTTTGGCACCAAGGTTTTTCGCCAACAGGCTGGACATGATGTTGTTTTCGTCATCGTTGGTCAGCGCGCAGAAGACGTCGATTTCGTCGATGTACTCTTCGTCCAGCAGAGTTTCGTCGGTGGCGGAACCTTGCAGGACGAGGGTGTTGTCCAGATTCTCGGCCAGCCATTCGGCGCGCTGGGGTTTGTATTCGATGATTTTGATGTCGTATTTCGATTCGAGCTGCTTGGCGAGGCGGTAGCCGATGTTGCCACCGCCGGCGATCATGATGCGGCGGGTACGCGCTTCTTTCGGACGCAATTCGCGCATGATGGCTTCAACGCTGTTGATGTCGGCGGCAAACAGGACTTCATCGCCTTCGATGATGACGGTTTGCGGGGTGGGGACGATCAGGCGGTTGTTGCGGTAGATGGCGCAGATTTGGCAGTCCACACCTTCGGGCAGGTGCTGGTTGATGTCGGTAATTTCACGGCCGATCAGCAAACCGCCTTTGCGGGCTTGAACAATCACCATGCGGACTTGGTCGTTGGCAAAGCTGAGTACCTGCAATGCGCTGGTGTAGCTGAGCAGTCCGACAAGTTGTTCGGTAACCAGTTGTTCGGGGCTGATGGTTTCGGTAATGCCGAAGATGTTGAGGCTGCCTTCTTCGGGTTTGTCGCTGCCGGCAACCGGATATTCGAGGTATTCGCTTGAGCGCACGCGTGCGATGCGGCCGGGGATGTTGAACAGGTCGGCGGCGATTTTGGAGGCAACGATGTTGGTTTCGTCGCTGCGGGTCAGGGCAAGCAGGAGGTCGGAGTCCGCCGCACCTGCCTGTTCGAGGGTAAAGGGCGATGCGCCGTTGCCGACGATGGTTTGGACATCGAGACGGCTGCTGATACGGTTGAGCGCTTTTTCGTCGATGTCGATAATAGTGACGTCGTTGCTGGGAACGGAGGCAAGGTTTTGGGCGACGGTCGAACCGACTTGGCCGCTGCCGAGGATGAGTATTTTCACGGTAATTGAGTGTGTTCGGTAAAAATGAAATTGTAACAAAAGGCCGTCTGAAATTGGAGTTTTCAGACGGCCTGTGTTTTAAATAAGCCAGAGGGTTACCAGTAGCCCAAAACTTTCCACCACAAGATACCGACAGTGCAGAATATCAGGATTTCAAGCACACTCATGATGAAGCCGGCTTTCCACCATTCGGTCATGGTCACATAGTTGGAGCAGTAAATGACAGGAGCGGAACCAGTGGCGTAGTGGGTCAGTGACATCATGATGCCGGTAGCGGATGCCATAACCAGGGCAAACAGCATTGGTGGTGCACCCAAGGCCAAGCCTGCGCCGTAGAATGCGCCGAACATGGCGGTAACGTGTGCCGTGCCGCTGGCGAAAACGTAGTGGGCGTAGAGATAGGCAAGCATCAACAGGGCACAACCGGCTTCCCAACCCAAGCCCATGTGGGCGATACCGCTTTGCATGGAGTCGGACAACCAGCTGATGAGGCCCAGTTTGTTGAGGAAGTTTGCCATCATAACCAAGGCCGCAAACCAAACGATGGTGTCCCACGCGCTTTTTTCTTTCAGCGCATCTTCCCAAGTCAGTACGCCGGTCAAAAGGCACAGGCTCAAGCCGAGGAAGGTGGTGGCGGTAGCATCAACTTTCACTCCGAACAGCATCTCGGGAATACCCGCCCACAACAGCAGCAGAACCAGGAAAATGCCGAGCATGATTTTTTCTTCACGCTTCATCGGCCCCATAGCAGCCAAATGCTCTTTTGCCAATGCAGTAGCGTTAGGGGTTTGTTTGATTTCAGGCGGATACAGGAAATACAGCACCAGCGGCATCAGCAGCATGGCAAGCAGGCCGGGTACGACCATCGCCAGGAACCAAGTACCCCAAGAGAGTTGGATTTGCGAATTGGTGGCTTTGGCAACCAATTCGACTACCAGCGGATTAGGTGCGGTAGCAGTGATAAAAATCAGACAGGTAATTACGTTGGAGTGGAAGTTGACCAGTGAAAGGTATTTACCGATTTTGCCTTCCGTGCCTTTTTCAGGGTCGGAGTCGAAGCTCAGTGCGATGGATTTCATAATCGGATGCACGATCGCACCGCCGCGCGCGGTATTACTCGGCGTTACCGGACCGATGACCAAGTCGGCAAGCGCTAAGCTGTAACCTACGCCCAGCGTGCGTTTGCCGAAGAGGGAGATCAAGAGATAGCCGATACGCATACCCAAGCCGGTTTTCAACAGGCCGCGCGAGATGATGATGGCGATACCGATCATCCAGATGAGTGAGTTGTTGAGGCTGCTCAAAGCGTCTTTGGTTGCGTCGGCGGCTTTTTCGTTGGTTACGCCGGTCAGTGCAACCAAGGTAATGCCCAAAATCGCCATTGCGCCGATGGGCATGGCTTTGCCGATGATGCCGGCGATGATGCCGACGAACAACGCCAAAAGGTGCCATGCGTCGGGCGATACGCCCTGCGGCACGGGTATGACGAACCAGATAATCAGCGTCAGCGCGAGCGCAACCGCCGCAGGAATTGGCTTGAAGCCCATGTTGAGTCTCCTAGTTTGAGGTATCGGGGAAATCGGGTTTCAGACGACGTGTGCCTGATTTTGGTGGGAACAGGTCGTCTGAAACGTATTTGGCAGTAGTTGTTTTTTATGTTTTTCTTTTGGTGGTTTGGGTAATGCGTATTTTTTGTTGCCAACTTTTTCAGACGACGTTTTTTTAGGTTATTGCGTTTTGCCCTCTCCCTAACCCTCTCCCACGGGGAGAGGGGATAATGGCGCTGAAAATCAACCGTTATCAGATTTTCTGCAATCTGTCCCCTCTACCTGCGGGAGAGGGGATAATGGCGCTGAAAATCAACCTTTATCAGATTTTCTGCAATCCGTCCCCTCTCCCCGTGGGAGAGGGTTAGGGAGAGGGCAAAACTTCAGTTTTAGTAGCAACTGTATTTTTGTCTGACGGGGGAAAAATACAGTTGCTACAGGTATTTTTCAGACGACCTCCCATAATACAAAAGGTCGTCTGAAACCTCGTATCGGATTAATCCTGCTCTGCAGGCAGGCCGTACTCTTCGGGGAAGGTGCGCAGCGAGCTTTGCAACACGGTAACCGCGCCGTCGATCAGGCCGCAGCGGCCGCTTCGGGGCAGCAGTTGGCACAGGCTTTGCAGGGCGCGGAGATCGTCTGAAGTGCCGATGCCGGTATCCACGCGGTTGAGCAAGCGTGAAAGTTGGAACGTGCCGCCTTTGCACGGCGGGCATTGTCCGCATGAGTTGGAGGCAAAAAATTCCACATACTCGGACACTTTGCGCACGACGCTGGTGCCTTCGGAAATCACAATCATCGCACCCGTACCGAGGCTGGATTTGCGTTCGCGCACGGACACGAAGTCCAAAGGTACGTCCAAATCTTTCGCGGTCAGAAGCGTGTTTGACGGGCCGCCGGTGAAGACGGCTTTAAACGTGCGGCCCTCGAGCATACCGCCGCCGTGGTCGAAAATCAGCGATTGCAAGGTTGTGCCCATCGGCAGTTCGTACAGACCCGGATTCAATACGTCGCCGGAAAGCGAGTAGAGTTTCGTGCCTGCGGCATCGCCCAAACCCAGCGATTTGTACCATTCCGCGCCTTTGGCAAGGATTTGCGGGATGTTGGCGAAGGTTTCGGTGTTGTTGATTAAGGTCGGTTCGCCTTCTACGCCGCTTTCGGCGGGGAACGGCGGCTTGCGGCGCGGGAACGGGAAACCGCCTTCCAACCATGAAATCACGGCGGTTTCTTCGCCGCCGATGTAGCGGCCTGAAGTTTCGACCAATTTCAGGTCTAAAGGTTTGCCCAGATAGTTTTCGATGCGGATGAACAAATCGCTTTTTTTCCATTGCTCGATGGCGGGCACGATGGCGGCGACAGATTCGGTCTGGTGCGGGTTGACATACATAATCGCTTTGTTGGCGCGGCAGGCGACGGAGGCAATCAGAACGCCTTCGATGACTTGGTGCGGCGTTTTCGCCAGCAATACGCGGTCTTTGAACGTACCCGGTTCGTCTTCGTTGGCGTTACAGACGACGTATTTGTCGCCGTGTTTGCTTTGGGCTGCGACGGCCGCCTCCCATTTGTGCCAGGTCGGGAAACCAGCGCCGCCCATGCCGCAGAGGTTGGCGTCTTGCAGCTTGGAAACGATGCTTTGAGGATCGGCAAGCGCTGCCAGCAGGCCTTCGCCGCCGCCGACTTTGCGCCACGCGGCCAAATCCGCGCCGACTTGGCGGGACGGGTGCAGTAAGTTTTGATTGGCTTGGTTCATGATTGTTGCTCCTGCAAACCGGCGTGTTCGCGCAAATCGAATTTGCCGTAGTCGGGATATAAAACGGGGGCTTTGATGTCGCTGGTCAGTCCGGCGCGGGTCATTTCGCGTTGCAGATCGTGGACGTGTCCGACACCGCCGCGCACTTTTTTCAGCGGCAGGCCGCAACCGGCGGCGGCTTTACCCGCGCGGCGGCCAAAGCTGATGATGTCCAGAAGCGCGTTGCCCATCAGGCGGTTGCGGCCGTGAATACCGCCGGTTACTTCGCCGGCGCAATATAGGCCTTCGACGCAGGTTGCGCCGTCGCCGTTGATTTCGACGCCGCCGTTTTGATAGTGCAGGGTCGGATGAATCATCACGGGTTCGACGGCGGGGTCGATGCCGCATTTGTGGGCAACGTGGCCGAGCGTAACCAAACGGTTCAACACATCAGGATCGTTTTCAATCAGGCGCGGGGTATCGAGGAACACGCCGACTTGTCCGTCGCGCACCACGCCGCGGCCTTCGCGGCACTCGCGCAAGATGGCAGCGGCAACGACGTCGCGCGGCTGTAATTCGTCAACGAAACGTTCGCCCAAACCGTTGACCAGTTTGGTGCCTGCGGAGCGCACGGCTTCGGAAATCAGTGCGCCTGCCAAGTGCGGCGGATGGGCGACGCCGGTCGGATGGTATTGGAAGGAATCGATGTCGCGCAGTTTCGCGCCGATGCGGTATGCCATCACCAGACCGTCGGCGGTTGCGCCGTAGTGGTTGGAAGTGGCGAAACCCTGTAAATGCAGCCGTCCGCTGCCGCCGGTTGCCAAGACCACGGCTTTGGCGTGAACCAATACCAAAGAGCGTTTTTCCAAATCGTACAAAATCGCGCCGACGCAGCGACCGTGTTCGTCCGACAATAATTCGATGGCGGGGTGGCGGTTGAGCTGGGTGATGTTTTCGTCAAGTTCGACCGCCTCGCGCAGTACGCGCATCATTTCGAGGCCGGTAAAGTCGCGGTAGCTCAGGATGCGCGGCACGGTCGTACCGCCTGCGCGCTTGCGGCTCAACATGCCGTTGCTGTCCGCGCCTTTGGTAAGGTCGAAAGTCATGCCCAAACCAATCAGCCAGCGGATGGCGGACGGTGCGTCGGTAACCATTTGCGCCACCAATTCTTTTTTGCCTGCGTTGTGTCCGCCTTTGATGGTGTCGTCAAATGCTGCTGCAAGCTGTCTTCTGCGCCGACTGCCGCCTGAATGCCGCCTTCGGCCATCACGGTATTGCTGTCGCCGATACGCAGCTTGTTCGCCATAATCACGCGCGCGCCTGCTTCGGTTGCAGACAATGCCGCCGCCGCACCGGCACCGCCGCCGCCGATAACCAGCACGTCGGTGTTCAAGTGTTCCGCGCCCGACAAATCATAGTCGTCAATCAGAGGATGACTGATCAGCAGTTTTGCCAAATCAGGATGGCAGTAATCGCCCGTGTTCGGGCCGATAGGCAGTTTGACGCGCGCATTGGCTTGATAGTCGGTGTGAAACTGACTCAACAATTCGTTTTTTTCCGGCAGGTCGCCGCGCAGTTCCAATGAGGAAGCGCGCAGGTTGGCAAGGGCGGTTTCATAGTCTATGCCTTGGATTTCGTTCGCCATCACATTGCCTCCTCTTCAAATTCGACTTTCATTTTGCCGCTGTCGATTTCGCGCAGGCGGCGCATCAAATCCACCGGACGCAGCGTACGCGCCGCTTTCATGCGGCGGGCGAACAGGCCTAAGTGGTTCGGACGGATGTGTTCGGGGCAGGAAAGGGTGCAGAGGTTGCACATCACGCATTGGTCGAAGGTCAGCGCAGCCGCGCCGAAATCGCCGGATACCACTTGCGCCACGCCGTTTTCCACTTCCAAACCTTTGGGGCAGGCGCGGTTGCAGCCGCCGCAATGACGGCAGTGTTGCGCTTCGGGGAAGGCTTTGGCGGTGTCGTCCAGCCAGTTCCAGCCGTCGCCGACCTCGCTCACGTCGTAATATTGGATATGCTCGGGAATGAAGTAGTCCAAGAAGCTGACCTGCATCCCTTCTTCGACTTTGGTTTCACACGCCAACGCAGTCGTTACCTCACGCTCGCCTTCCTTGCGGATCATGCAGCGGCACGAACCGCACACGCCTTGCCCCATACAGCCGACGTTGGCGGTAATCGCGCTGCCGGCACGGGCATAGGCTTGGATGATTGACGAGTCGGCGGAAGCTTTGACTTCATGGCCGTCTATGGTCAGGGTTAACAAATTTTCACTCATGGTTTGTTCCTGTGAAATTGGAAGTTGGAATAGTGGATAATTTAATTAATTGTATTTTTATTACATTTATTGCGTGTGAGGAAATATCCAAGTTATTTACTCAGAAATTCTTTTAAAATCAATATTTATCTGTATGAGTTGAAGTGTATTAGAATTTAGTGGTTTTGATGATAGGGATAACCTAAGGTTTTATAGAGGAATGATTGTAAACAAAATATGCCTATTATTCAGACAAATTTATTTCAATTATTTGATTTTAAATATAAAATAAAATTACTTTTTTAGTATAAATTTTAAAATATTCGTCTATTTGCTAGTAAAAATCATTGTTATATATTAGATAATTTTGCATAGATTGTTGTATATATTGAATAATATTTTGTTGCGTAAGCAAGTGAAAAGACTGTTATAAAATTTCATAAAATCAAACAAGTTTGATATCAGTCAAGAAGATTGAGGGAGAAAATGACACGGATTTTACAATTGTGTATTGTATTGGAAAATAAGAAAGGCTGTCTGAAATTTTGGTAGTTTCCTTTTAAATACAAGCTACTAAATTTCTTTCTCAGATACTTAAGGCAAATATTTTCAGACGGCCTTGCAATAAGATTATCATTTAAAAACAATGTAATTTTACTTCTATTTAAGTGAATGGCTAGTGGATATAGATTATCAATAACCAAGTAATTTAATGCGATATTAAATTTCACTTAAATCAATAAGGTATGAAAATGATATTGTCTGGGTCATTCATTTGAAAGCACTATTACACTATTGAAGGCCGTCTGAAAAAATCGGTCTCTTAAAGAAATAAACAAATCCTCCCTACCATGACTCCGAAAAGGAACACAATCATGACCGTCATCAAGCAAGAAGACTTTATCCAAAGTATTTTTGACGCTTTCCAATTCATCAGCTACTACCATCCTAAAGACTACATTCAGGCTTTGTATAAGGCTTATCAAAAAGAAGAAAACCCTGCCGCCAAAGATGCGATGGCGCAAATTTTGGTCAATAGCCGTATGTGTGCTGAAGGCCATCGTCCGATTTGTCAGGATACCGGTATTGCGACCGTATTCTTGAAAGTGGGTATGGATGTGCAGTGGGATGCCGAGATGAGCGTACAGGAAATGGTTAACGAAGGCGTACGCCGTGCATACACCTATCCTGACAACAAACTGCGTGCCTCTGTATTGGCCGACCCGGCTGGCAAACGTCAAAATACCAAAGACAACACCCCTGCCGTTGTACACATGGAAATCGTAAAAGGCGATAAAGTTGAAGTCACTTGCGCAGCCAAAGGCGGCGGTTCTGAAAACAAAACCAAAGTTGCCATGCTCAACCCTTCAGACAATATCGTTGATTGGGTATTGAAAACCGTTCCACAAATGGGTGCAGGCTGGTGTCCTCCGGGTATCTTGGGTATCGGCATCGGCGGTACGCCAGAAAAAGCAGTGTTGATGGCAAAAGAGAGCCTGATGAGCCATATCGATATTCAGGAACTCAAAGAAAAAGCCGATTCCGGTGCAGAATTGTCTACTACCGAAGCCCTGCGCTTGGAACTTTACAAAAAAGTAAATGCCTTGGGCATCGGCGCACAAGGTTTGGGCGGTTTGAGCACCGTGTTGGATGTCAAAATCCTTGACTACCCAACCCACGCGGCTTCCAAACCGATTGCCATGATTCCAAACTGCGCGGCAACCCGCCACATCGAATTTGAATTGGACGGCTCAGGCCCGGCTAAATTGGAAGCCCCATCTCTGGAAGATTGGCCGGATCTGACTTACAGCCCTGACAACGGTAAACGTGTCGATGTCAACAACCTGACCAAAGAAGAAGTGGCCACATGGAAAACCGGCGACGTATTGTTGCTAAACGGTAAAATCCTGACCGGCCGCGATGCCGCACACAAACGTTTGGTTGATATGCTCAACAAAGGCGAAGAATTGCCGGTAGATTTCACCAACAAACTGATTTACTACGTCGGTCCGGTTGATCCAGTCCGTGACGAAGTTGTTGGCCCGGCCGGTCCGACTACTTCCACTCGTATGGATAAATTTACCCGCCAAATGCTGGAACAAACCGGCCTCCTGGGTATGATCGGTAAATCCGAACGCGGCGCAGCGACTTGTCAAGCCATTGCCGATAACAAAGCTGTTTACCTGATGGCTGTCGGCGGCGCGGCATATTTGGTTGCCAAAGCCATTAAAGCATCTAAAGTCTTGGCGTTCCCAGAATTAGGTATGGAAGCGATTTACGAATTTGAAGTCAAAGACATGCCTGTGACCGTTGCGGTGGATAGCAACGGCGAATCGGTTCACGCCATTGCGCCAAAACAATGGCAGGCCAAAATCGGTATTATTCCGGTCGAAGCTTGATATTTGACTGAATAATCAAAGGCCGTCTGAACGATTTCAGACGGCCTTTTTTTGTTTACAAATAATTCAAATGTTTTCAAACGAGTAAATTTCCCTTTTTAAAAAGCACTTGTCAAAATCAGCGTTTGAAACTAAAATTCACGGCTTATCGAGTCGGAGTGTGGCGCAGTCTGGTAGCGCACTTGCATGGGGTGCAAGGGGTCGAAGGTTCGAATCCTTTCACTCCGACCAAAGAATTGGAAAGAGCCGTTTTAAAAACGGCTCTTTTTTCGTTTGGATGATTTATCTGAATAATGTATCCGAATGGATTTTAAAACTTAATACCAATGCCGTCTGAAACAAAACCTGCTTTCTCAAAGCAGGTTTTGTTGTTTATTATAAAGCAGGGCTATTTGGTACTATCTTTCAGCGTGTCTTTATAGGTATAAAGATAAGATGCGCCGACAAAGGATGCGCCACCGACGACATTGCCCAAGAATACGGGAATCATATTGAAGAAAAATTGTCCCCATGTGATGTTTGCGCCTGCCAAAATACCTGCGGGGATAACGAACATATTGGCGACAAGGTGTTGGAAGCCGTTTAATACGAAAATCATGACGGGGAACCAAATAGCCAGCATTCGTCCGGTTGTGTTTTTAGCGGCAAAGTGCAGCCACGCGCCCATGCAGACCATCCAGTTACATGCGACCGCCGATACAAAAGCGCGACCGAAATCCATATGGACTTTTGCTTCCGCGACGACAATGGTTTTTCTGCTACGCTGCCTTCAATCATGCCGACATAGTATCCGAGGAAAAACGCCATCGCCAGCGTACCCACCAAATTGCCCATGCAGACGATAACCCTGTTGCGCAGCAGCATTTTGGAGGAAATCCGTCCGGCCAATCTGCCTAAAGACATGATCATCATGTTACTGGTTACCAGCTCGCCGCCGCCAAGTAGGATACAAATCAAGGCGATAGGGAACACGGCTGCACCGAGTAAAGTGGCAAAACCACTCCATTCATGAGGTATGCCGCTGACTACTTTTAAATAGGCAAGATATCCAAAGCCGATGTATCCGCCGGCTAAAACGCTCAAGATTGCCAGTGTGGGAATGCTGGATTGTGCTTTGGCGCAGCTTTTGTCGAGAACAACCTGTAAAATTTCCTGTGGGTATAAATCGCGCGAAGCCATGATGTTCCTGAAAGTGGGTTGAGGAGGAAATGCCGTTTCAAAAATGGCGCAAACTGTCGCGGTAGGGCAGTGTTATAAGGAGCCGGTGTACGGTCTTTGTTTTATCAATCAGCCTGAATTAAACATAAAAAACAGATACTTCACCTTGCTTTAGCTCAAAAGAAATATTATTACATTTAGCTTCTGTATTAAAAAAGGCCGTCTGAACGTTGAGGTTTCAGACGGCCTTGTTTTGATTTTTTAAACTTACAAATGTGCCAGCTTTGCATTGCCTTCGCGAGGAATAGGGCGCGGATTGCCTTGTGAATCGATGGCGACGTAAGTGAATACGGCTTCGGTGACCAGTTGGCGGTCTTCCGTTACCATATCGTTCATCAAAGTCTTCACCCACACTTCGATTTTCAGTTGCAAAGAAGTATTGCCTACGCGGACGCAATGACCGTAGCAGCATACGACGTTGCCGACCTTTACTGGTCTGATGAAATTCATTTCTTGAACGGCCACGGTTACAATTCGTCCCTGTGCGATTTCTGCCGCCAAAATACCGCCGCCCAGATCCATTTGCGACATAATCCAGCCGCCGAAGATATCCTGATTAGGATTGGTATCGCGCGGCATGGCTACCGTACGCAATAAAAGTTGTCCTTCTGGTGCAGCATGTGTTTGTTTGTTGTCAGACATAAATAATCCTGTCAAAAAAGTGCTATTTTACGCCATTTGTAGCAATAAACCTATGTAGGCCGTCTGAAAAATCAGCAGGCAAAGTGTTACAATCAACATATTCATCAGACAAAGGAGAAAGTTCATGCATCCGATTCAAGAACCAAGAAATAGCGGCCTTTTGCGCGTATCCGACATTCACGAAATCTACTGGGAAGAATCAGGCAATCCTGATGGCCACCCCGTGATTTTCCTGCATGGTGGCCCCGGAGCAGGCGCATCACCTGCCTGTCGCGGCTTTTTCAATCCAGAGCATTTCCGCATCGTCATTATCGATCAGCGCGGTTGCGGACGCTCCAAACCCTATGCCTGTATCGAAGACAACACCACTTGGGACTTGGTT
This sequence comes from Neisseria sp. 27098_8_139, assembly GCF_041433195.1. NCBI lineage: Bacteria > Pseudomonadati > Pseudomonadota > Betaproteobacteria > Neisseriales > Neisseriaceae > Neisseria > Neisseria sp. 27098_8_139. The sequence continues at coordinate 20,075 of NZ_JAPWBA010000003.1, read as the reverse complement.
GCCGATATTGAAAAAGTACGCGAAATGCTCGGTATTCAAAAATGGTTAGTTTTCGGCGGCTCATGGGGCAGCACCTTGTCGCTGACTTATGCCGAAACCCATCCCGAACGCGTCAGCGGCTTAGTTTTGCGCGGTATTTTCCTGTGTAGGCCGTCTGAAATGGCATGGTTGAACGAAGCAGGCGGCGTCAGCCAAATTTATCCGGCGCAATGGCAAAAATTCATTGCCCCCGTGGCCGAAAACAAACGCCAAGCCCTAATTAAAGCCTACCATGAAATGCTGTTTAGCGAAGATGAAGCCACACGCCTCAAAGCGGCCAAATCATGGGCAGATTGGGAAAGCTACCTTATTCAGTTTGAACCTAAAGACGTGGATGAAGATCCGCAAGCCTCCCTTGCTATTGCAAGAATGGAAAACCATTACTTCGTGAACGAAGGCTGGTTGCAGGGCGATAAAGCCATTTTGGCAAACATCGATAAAATCCGCCATATCCCAACCATCATCGTTCAAGGCCGCTACGACCTATGCACCCCGATGCAAAGCGCGTGGGAACTCTCGCAAGCCTTCCCTGAAGCGGAATTGAGAATCGTCCAAGCAGGCCACTCTTCTTTTGATCCCTCGCTTTCCGAAGCATTAGTGAAAGCAGTGGAGGATATTAGAAACAAGTTATAAAGCTTAATAAATAACAATGCCGTCTGAAAAAGTTTCAGACGGCATTTTTTCTATTTACATATTAAATTTAATATCATATTATCATTGCATGATATCAGTCTGAATTTTTTAGAATTTCAATATGAAATCCCTAATTTACTACGCCCATTCCGCGCAAGACAAACTCGGCAATCTCTTACCTTACGAACATTGGCAAACCTTGCAAAGCCATTCGGTAAATGTTGGTGAAATGGCGGCGGAGTTTGCTCGGGTATTTGGTACGCAGGAGATTGCCTGCCAGACGGGGAAATTGCATGATTTGGGGAAATATTCAGAAGCCTTTAATCACCGATTGCATGGCGGCCCTCCAGTCGATCACGCTACCGCCGGAGCAAAAATTGCTGTCAAGCGTTGGGGGGATGTTATCGGCAAGCTGATGGCGTTTTGCATTGCGGGGCATCATGCGGGGCTTGCAAATGGCAATGGCGAAGGTGATAACCGCCGTACGTTAAAGCAGCGTTTAGCATTGCAATTCGGCGCAGATATTCCCGCCCTCGATAACCTGTGGCAACAAGAAATCAAACTCCCTCAAAACCTGTCAGCACCGCCACTCAAAGCCGACGCGCATCATCCTTTTTTCTCCTACGCCTTCTTTACCCGAATGCTCTATTCTTGCTTGGTGGATGCCGATTATCTTGATACTGAAGCCTTTTATTCAAGCCTAGAAAACAAAGCCAGCGAGCGCGGCGGTTATCCCGATCTAAACGCCCTACAACACAATTTCAATCAATTTATCAACGATTTCAGACGACGTATCGCCCAAGCTCCAGAGAAAACTGAAGCTGAAAAACGCAATGCCGCCTTAAACCGCTTGCGCAGTGAAATTCTCGATCATGCCGTAGAACAAGCGGCACAACCGCAAGGGCTGTTCACGCTTACCGTGCCGACCGGCGGCGGCAAAACTTTCACTTCCATGGCTTTTGCGTTGGAACACGCCAAACGGCACGGTATGCGGCGCGTAATTTACGTCATCCCGTTCACCAGCATCATCGAACAAAATGCCGCCGAATTTCGCAAAGCCTTTGGCGAATTGGGCGAACAAGCCGTGCTGGAACACCACAGCACCTTCGACGACGGCAAACTACAAAACGAGGCCACCAAAGACAAATTGCGCCTTGCCTCGGAAAACTGGGACGCGCCGATTGTCGTGACCACCGCCGTGCAATTCTTCGAGTCCCTCTTTGCCGACCGCTCTTCGCGCTGCCGCAAGCTGCATAACATCGCGGGTTCCGTCATCATCCTCGACGAAGCGCAAATGCTGCCGCTCAATCTGTTGCTGCCCATCATGCAAACCATCAAAGAATTGGCGCAAAACTATCATTGCTCTGTCGTTATGTGCACCGCCACCCAGCCTGCCGTGCAAGCCGAAAACGGCTTCTATCGCGGCTTTGAAAACGTGCGCGAAATCGCCCCAAAACCGACCGCACTTTTCGACAAACTGCGCCGCACCACCGTGCAGCACATCGGCACACAAACTGACGCCGATTTGTTCGCTAAACTTGCCGAACACCCGCAAATGCTCGTTATCGTCAATAACCGCCGCCACGCCCGCAGCCTGTACGACCAAGCCAAACACCTTGACGGCACGTTCCACCTGACCACCTTAATGTGCGCCAAACACCGCAGCCAAAAGCTCGATGAGATTCGAGGTCGTCTGAAAAAGGGCAAACCCTGCCGCGTCATCGCCACCTCCTTAATCGAAGCCGGCGTCGATGTGGATTTTCCGCTGGTGATGCGCGCCGAAGCAGGTTTAGACAGCGTTGCCCAAGCCGCCGGACGCTGCAACCGCGAAGGCAAAAGGTCGTCTGAAAACAGCTTTGTATGGATATTCACGCCAGAAGAACAATGGAAAGCCCCGTCTGAACTTGCTACCCAAGCCGCCGTTATGCGCCTGACTGCCGACAGCTTTTCAGACGACCTCTTATCCACCCAAGCCGTCGCCGCCTACTTCGCCGAGCTTTATCAATTAAAAGGCAGCGAACTGGATAATAAAAAAATCCTGAAAATGCACAACGATACAGGGCAAAGCCTCAATTTCCCATTCCAAACCATCGCCGACAAATTCCGCATGATCGAAAGCCATATGCAGCCACTGATTATTCCGTTTGACAATGAGGCCGAAAACCTCATTAGCAGCCTGCACCACGCCGACCACATCGGCGGACTCTTACGCAAACTGCAACCCTACACCGTCCAAATCCCCGAAAAAGCCCTCGCTGCTTTGTATAAAGCAGGGCGTGTTGAACCGATTAACGAGAAAAACTTCGGCAAACAGTTTTATACGCTGATTGGGCTGGATTTGTATGATGAAGTGGCGGGGCTTTCTTGGGAGGATACTAATTTTATAAAAGAGGAGAACTTGATATTTTAAAATTTAAATTTGATTAAATTATTTAGCATTTGGCTACTTATTGAAATTAACCTGCAACTATTTTATTAGAAGGAGAGTTCCTATGGGACGTAAAATTTTTATTTCATACAAATATAGTGATTCATCTGTAAAACGCTTATCGCCTTATCAGGAAGCGACAGCTCGAGATTATGTTGATATTCTGCAAGCAAAATTAGAAAGAGATGGCATCCATATAAACAAAGGAGAGAAAGACAATGAAAGTCTAGCTCAATTTAAAGATGAGACTATTCAAACAAAATTATCAGATAAGATTTTTGATAGTTCAGTAACAATAGTCTTGCTTTCACCGAACATGAAGGAATGGTGGAGCTCTGAAAGTGAACAGTGGATTCCTTGGGAAATTTCATACTCTATTAAAAGCAAAAAAAGAGCATTATCTTCAAGCAAGCGAAATGCAATTTTATTAGTGGCTTTGCCAGACAGGAACGGTAATTATAATTATACAGATCAACCTAGTTTCTATTTTAATATCATAAACAATAATAGAAACAATTTAAAATATTCATATCCAGCAAATTATTTAACCCCTAATTGTTCTCAGTCTTATATGCTCAAGTGTAATTGGGATAAATTTATTTCAAATGTCAATGGTTGGATTAATGCCGCCATTGAAATTAAAGAAAATGCTGATAAGTATGCTATCAACACTAAAGTTTAGGAGTATATAAATGGCTTATTTTACCAAACAGGAAGCTCGCAACTATGCAAGAAGTGTTACAGCATCATTTGAGAGTTATTCAAGTAAACTGGAAAGTATTGTTGAAAGTCAAAATTATCGACGACAATTTGATGTTTTTCTATCACATTCTATTAGGGATGCAGAGCTTGTCCTCGGGGTGGCAAATATCTTAGAAAAAATGGGGCAAAAAGTTTACATAGATTGGGTAGTTGATAAACAGCTTTCCAGGGATTCTGTAACAAAAGAAACTGCTGAAACGTTGCGGAATAGAATGAAGCAATCTTCTAAATTGCTGTATTTAGCTACGGATAATGCCTCATCTTCTAAATGGATGCCTTGGGAATTAGGATACTTTGATGGATTGAAGTCTGGAAAAGTAGCTATTTTACCTTTGGTTGATTCTGAGTCCAGTTCATTCCGAGGGCAAGAGTATTTAGGGCTTTATCCCGCGCTTGATAAAGAAGCATTAAAAAGATTTCTAGATTAATTATTTTGGGCTTTAGAGGCTTTCTAAAGCCCTGTGTAAGAGTTTATTGGAGTTGCTATGGAATTCACCAAGGAACAGAAAAAATTTATCACTGATTTTGTTGTAGAGATCAAAAATGGTGATGCTGCAATTTTTGCTGGGGCAGGCTTATCAGCTCTAGCAGGTTTTGTTAATTGGAAAGGTTTGCTGAAAGATCTTGCAGAAGAACTAGGTCTTGATATTGAAAAAGAACATGATCTAATTGGAGTAGCTCAATATCATTTCAATCGGCATAAAAGAGGAAAAATAAACAACAAAATAATCAATGAGTTTACTACATTAAGACGAGGCGGAGATAACCATAAGTTACTTTCTAAAATTGGTATTAGTACATTTTGGACAACTAACTATGATCAATTAATTGAAAAAACTTTAGAGGCTGATGGAAAAACAGTAGAGAAAAAAATCAGAAATGAAGATTTTTCAAGAAATATCAAAAAGAAAGATGCCATTGTTTACAAAATGCATGGTGATAAAGATTCACCTGATGAAGCAGTATTAATTAAAGATGATTATGAAACCTATCAGGATAAGAAGGAATTATTTGCTACCGCGCTAAGAGGTGATTTGCTTTCAAAAACATTTTTGTTTATAGGCTTCAGTTTTGATGATCCAAATTTAGAATATATTTTAGGACGTATTAAGGTTTTATTAAAAAACAATACGCCAACACATTATTGTTTTTTTAAAGAGGTATCAAGAGATGACTTCCAAGATGAGGAAAGTTATACATATGCCAAAGTTAAGCAAGAATTAAAAATAGAAGATCTTATTAGGTATGGCATTCATTCAATAATGATTCAGGAATATTCTGACATTACTGCTATTTTAAAAGAAATTGAAAGACGCTTGAAATGTAGCAATATTTTTATTTCAGGTGCAGCGCATAATTACGATCCATTTACTGAGGATAGAGCTAAAGAACTTATACATAATCTTAGTTATAAACTGGCAGAGAAAGAATATAAGATTATTTCCGGATATGGCTTGGGCATTGGCAGTATCGTTATTAATGGAGCGTTAGAATATAAATATCAGTCAAACTATCGCAATTTAGACGATTTATTAATTTTAAGACCATTTCCGCAAATACAGTCAGGAGACAAATCTATTTCTGAAAGATGGACTGACTACAGAAATGAAATCATTTCTCAAGCTGGTATTGCTATTTTTATGTTTGGAAACAAATTGGATAAAAATGAAGAAATCACTCTTTCTAATGGCATGAAAGAAGAATTTGAAATTTGTTTACAACATAATGTGATACCAATTCCAATTGGTTGTACTGGCTCAATATCTAAAGAACTTTGGGATGATGTTATAAAAAATCATACCGAACTATATTTTAATGATCAGTCATTAATAAATGAAATAAAAAAGCTGGGTCAATCTGATATTTCTAATGATGGAATTATTTCTACTGTGCTTTCTATCATTGATAAGTTACAAAAGATGTAGAAAAAAGTGCGGTCAATTCCCTGAACGTTTTCAAAACGTCGTCTGAAACCGCACTTTCCAACCAAAAGGAGAACCAAATGAACCAAATCCGCCTACACATTTGGGGCGATTATGCCTGTTTTACCCGTCCGGAGATGAAGGTGGAGCGGGTGTCTTATGATGTCATCACGCCGTCGGCGGCGCGCGGGATTTTGGCGGCGGTGCATTGGAAGCCGGCGATTCGGTGGGTGATTGATAGGATTTATGTGTTGAAGCCGATTCGGTTTGAGTCGGTGCGGCGCAATGAGTTGGGCGGCAAGATTTCGGCGGGTAAGGTCAGCGGGGCGATGAAGCGCAAGAGCGTTGCCGATTTATATACGCTGATTGAAGACGACCGCCAGCAGCGCGCGGCGACGGTGCTTAAAGACGTGGCGTATGTGATTGAAGCCCATGCGGTGCTGACAGCAAAAGCGGGGGCGGATGAGACCGTTACCAAGCATATAGAGATGTTCAAACGCCGTGCGAAAAAGGGGCAATGCTTTCAGCAGCCTTGTTTGGGCGTGCGTGAATTTCCTGCTGATTTTGCGTTGATTGACGAAGGTGAGCCGCTGCCGCCGTCGGTGTTATCCGAAAGCGAGGCAAACCGCGATTTGGGCTGGATGCTGCACGATATTGATTTTGATCACGGCAACACGCCGCATTTTTTCCGCGCACAAATGAAAGACGGCGTGATTGATGTACCGCCGTTTTACGCCGAGGAGGTGAAAGCATGATTCTTGCATCCCTTGCCCGCTATTACCGCCGTTTGGCAGCGGAAACCGATGAAATGGGCAACCCGAAAGTGCCGCCTTATGGCTTTAGTGAGGAGAAAATCGGCTGGATTTTGGTGTTGGATAAAGAAGGTCGTCTGAAAACCGCTGTGCCGAATTTGACCGCCGATAAAAAGCCGCAGCCGAAGCTGATGAGCGTGCCGCGCCCTGAAAAACGCACGTCGGGTATCAAACCGAATTTTTTGTGGGATAAAACCGCCTACGCGCTTGGCGTAGAAGCCAATAAAAACAAAGCCGAAGCCAAAGAAAAACCGTTTACGCCGTCTGAAAAAACCTTTGATGCCTTCAAGCAATACCATCTCGATTTACTGCAAAATAGTGAAGATGAAGGCTTGCAAGCCTTGTGCCGTTTTTTGCAAAACTGGCAGCCTGCACATTTCGCTGCCGAAAATCTGCCTGCCGAAATGCTCGATGCCAACATCGCATTTTCTCTTGAAAAACCGACCGCACTTATTCATAAACGCGAAGCTGCGCAAACCTTGTGGGCAGGCTGCCTGAAAAGCGACGAAGCACTTGAAGGCTTGTGCTTAATTAGCGGCGACACCGCCCCGATTGCACGGCTGCATCCGGCGATTAAAGGCGTATTTGGCGGGCAAAGCTCCGGTGGTTCGATTATTTCGTTCAACAAAGAAGCCTTCGCCTCTTTTGGTAAAGAGCAAGGCGCAAATGCACCCGTTTCCGAACAATCCGCGTTTGCCTACACCACCGCGCTGAACTATCTCTTGCGCCGCGAAAATAATCACTGCCTGACCATTGGCGATGCCAGCACGGTCTTTTGGGCGGAAGCCGACGATAACGCAACGGCGCAGGCTGCCGAAGGCTTCTTCGCGCAAGTATTCACGCCGCCGGATGATGAACAAGAAAGCGCCAAAATTTTCAACGTATTGAAACAAATAAGTAACAAAGGCCGTCCGCTGCAAGAAATTGCACCCGAACTGTCTCCCAATACCCGTTTTTACATCTTAGGGCTTGCCCCTAATGCCGCGCGGATTTCTGTTCGGTTTTGGCTAGACACCACATTTGGGCAGCTAGCGGAAAATTTGGCGCAGCATTGGCAAGATTTAGCCATTGAGCCTTGTGCATGGAAAACGCCACCGTCGATTTGGCGACTTTTATTGCAAACTGCCGTATTGGGCAAAAGCGAAAACATCTCGCCCGTATTGGCAGGCGAAATGACCCGCGCCGTGATTTGCGGCACGCCGTATCCCTTGAGTTTGCTGTCGCAACTGATTACCCGAATCCGTGCCGACGGCGATGTAAACGGCTTGCGCGTGGCAATGATGAAAGCCGTATTACAGCGGCGTTTTAGAAAAGGTTTTATCGAAGAAGGAGTTCCTATGAGTTTGAACAATGAAAGCCCGAATCGCGCCTATCTTTTAGGGCGGCTGTTTGCCGTGTTGGAGCGCATTCAATATCAGGCGTTGGGCGAATTAAACGCCGGTATTGCCGACCGCTATTACGGCTCTGCATCTGCCGTGCCGTTTTCGGTTTTTCCGCGCCTTTTGTCGGGTGCAAAACACCATTTATCGCGCTTGCGTAAAGACAAAGCCGGCATGGCGGTGAATTTGGATAAAGATTTGGGCGAAATCATTGCCAAACTGCCCGAAACCTTTCCGCGCCATTTGAGCATTGACGAGCAAGGCCGCTTTGCCATCGGCTATTACCATCAAAAACAAAGCTATTTTGCTAAAAAAGAAACCGCTGAAACCATTGAAAACTAAGGAGCCAGAAAATGTCTGCCATTCAAAACCGCTATGAATTTGTTTACTTTTTTGACGTAACCAACGGCAACCCCAACGGCGATCCCGATGCGGGCAATATGCCACGCCTCGATCCCGAATCCAGCAAAGGCTTGGTAACCGATGTCTGCTTAAAACGCAAAATTCGTAATTTTGTAGAAATCAGCAGCGAAAACGAAGCCGGTTATGAAATCTACGTCAAAGAAAAAAGCGTGTTGAATCTGCAAAACAAACGCGCTTATGAGGCTTTAGGGATTGAACCAAATACTAAAGAAAAAAAACTGCCAAAAGACGAAGCCAAAGCTCGCGACATTACCGCGTGGATGTGCAAAAACTTCTTCGATATCCGCACCTTTGGCGCTGTGATGACCACCGAAGTTAACAGCGGACAAGTACGCGGTCCGGTGCAACTGGCGTTCGCCCAATCCATTGACCCGATTGTGCCGCTGGAAGTTTCCATCACCCGCATGGCGGTCACCAACGAAAAAGACTTGGAAAAAGAACGCACCATGGGGCGTAAATACATCGTCCCTTACGCGCTCTACCGCGTGCATGGCTTTATCTCCGCCAACCTTGCCGCCAAAACCGGTTTTTCAGACGACGACTTAGCCAAACTCTGGCAAGCCCTACAACTAATGTTTGAACATGACCGCTCAGCCGCCCGTGGCGAAATGGCGGCGCGCAAACTGATCGTTTTCAAACATGACAGCGCACTCGGCAGCCAGCCTGCACATAAACTGTTTGATGCCGTGAAAGTCGAACGCGTAATCGGCGAATCAGGTACGCCGGCAAGTGGTTTTGACGATTACAAAATCAGCGTAGTTTCAGACGGCTTAAATGGCGTGAGTGTGGAAGAATTGCTGTAAAAACACTTAAAAAGATGACCGCACTTTTAACCGAAAGCCAAGGGGAAAATCAGGATACGCGCCTGATTCCCCTTTCTGCCTTGCAACACTACGCCTTTTGCCCGCGTCAATGCGCGCTGATTCACAACGAGCAGGCGTGGGCGGAGAACTATTTAACCGCGCAGGGCAACGCACTGCATGAGCGGGTGGATTCGGGCGAGCCGGAAACGCGTAAGGGCGTGCGTTTTGAGCGGACGGTGCATGTGTCGGCGGAGAAACTGGGCATCAGCGGCGTATTGGATTTGGTGGAAGTGGATACAAAAACAGGCCGTCTGAAACCCGTAGAATACAAACGCGGCAAGCCCAAACCCGACCCGATGGACGAAATCCAGCTTTGCGCCCAAGGCTTGTGTTTGGAAGAAATGACAGGGCAAACCGTCTCTGAGGGCGCGCTGTGGTATATGCAAACCCGCCACCGCGTCTCTATCGTGTTTTCAGACGACCTGCGCACCCAAACGCTCGCCACCATCGCCGCCGTGCGCGAACTCTTAAACAGCGGCGAAACCCCGCCGCCCAACTACGGCAAACGTTGCAAAGCCTGCTCGCTGGTGGAGATTTGTCAGCCGGAATTGTTGGGGAAACGGGATAGGAGCGTGGGGTATGTGGAAGGATTGTTTGGGAACTAGTGAGATGTTTAAATCTCTCATTTTTAATGGCATTTGTTTATAATATGTAATTTATTCAATTATTTAATTTCGAGGTTACCTAAGTATGGATTTTCAATCTATTGCGAATAAAGCATATGAGCTTGCTCCTGTAAGAGATAGTGGAAATAAAAACTTAAAAGATATTGCATTTTTTGCGTATAAAATTTATGTAGAAAGTTATTTCCCGGACTTAGTGGAATATTGGCCAGTTATAGCTGGAACACATTATAAAATAGGAAATTTTGATAAATATTATGTTGTAGTATTGATAGATCAGGGACCGACATCTTTCATACAAACATTAGGTATTGGTAATATTAAACTAAATTTAAATGAAATAGATCGGACTAATCCAAATATGATTCGGAAGGAATTATTTAGTTTGCTAAATCTAAAAAAACGAGATGCTATATTTTTGTTTGATAATACCAATAATTACAGTAATTGGAATGCTGATCTAGAAAGAGATTTGAAAGAAAATTTTTTACAACACAAAATGGTGATGAATATGGAACCTATGAAAATATTTTTAAGCCACAAGAGCATTAATAAGGATAAAGTACGTAACTTTAAAACTATACTTGAACTATTAGGATTTTCCCCGTGGTTAGATGAAGAAGCAATGAGTGCAGGAGCAAATTTAGAGCGATCTTTGCATAGTGGAATGGTTGACTCATGCGCTGCTATATTTTTTATTACTCCTGATTATAAAGATGAGAAGTACTTAGCCACTGAAATTGATTATGCAATTTCAAGAAAACGACAAGATGAAAAGTTCTCAATTATTACATTGGTTTTTTCAGATGAAAATGGAGAAAAAGGTGTTGTACCTAATCTGTTACAACCATATGTTTGGAAAGAGCCTGCAAATGATCTACTTGCACTTGCTGAAATATTAAAAGCATTACCATTAGAAGTGGGAGATATACGATTTAAATAGCAAGTATAGGTTGGGTTACGGCATTGTGCCTAACTCAACCTACCAATAGCGTTCAGTAGCCCAACCATCGCCCCCAAAAGAGCGGTCAAAATCCAAGGCATTTTTCACATGAGAAAATTACAAAACACGCTCTACATCACCACCCAAGGCAGCTATCTGCATAAGGAGCGGGAGACGCTGGTAGTGGAGCAGGAGCGCAAGAAGGTGGTGCAATTGCCGGTGCATTCTATCGGGCATATTTTCTGTTTTGGGAATGTGCTGGTGTCGCCGTTTTTACTGGAGTTTTGCAGTGAAAATAATGTGAATTTGGCGTTTTTTACCGAAAATGGGCGTTATTTGGGACGGCTTCAGGGACGGCAGAGCGGTAATGTGCTGTTGCGTCGGGCGCAGTATCGGGTGTCGGAGCAAAATCCTGTGCCGATTGCGCGCAATATCATTGTGGCGAAGATTCAGGCGAGTAAGCGGGTGCTTCAGCGGCAGATTCGCAATTACGGCGAGAATGCGGCGATTCAAAGTGCGGTCGATGCTTTGAACATTTCGCTGCGGCAGTTGAAGGGCGCGGCGGAGCTGGACGTGGTGCGCGGTATTGAGGGCGATGCGGCGGCGCGTTATTTTGGCGTGTTCGGGCAGCTTTTGAGCGAAAAAAGCGGCTTTTCTTTTGACGGGCGCAACCGCCGTCCGCCCAGAGACGGGGTGAACGCGCTGTTGTCGTTTGTTTACAGCATTCTGGGCAAGGACATCAGCGGCGCGCTGCAAGGCGTGGGGCTGGATCCGCAGGTGGGCTTTCTGCACGCCGACCGGCCGGGGCGCGACAGTTTGGCTCAAGATATTTTGGAAGAATTCCGCGCGTGGTGGGCGGACAGGTTGGTGTTGTCACTGATTAACCGAGGGCAAATCAAACCACAGGATTTCGTTACCGAGGCAAGCGGCGCGGTGAGCCTGAAGGCCGATGCGCGTAAGCTCCTGTTCCAAGCCTTGCAGGCGAAAAAGCAAGAGAAAATTGTCCATCCGTTTTTAGGCGAAGAAGTGGAAATCGGGCTACTACCGTATATTCAGGCGATGCTGTTGGCGCGCCATTTGCGCGGGGATTTGGCGGAATATCCGCCGTTTTTGATGAGATAGGTTTGCAGGCTGCCTGAAAACAGGTCGGACGTTTTCAGACGACCTCTAAAGCAGCCTGCACATGGGAATATAAAATGCTGATGTTGATTACTTACGATATTTCGCTGGAGGACGCGGAAGGACAGGCAAGGCTGCGGCGTGTGGCGAAATTGTGTCTGGACTACGGCGTGCGCGTGCAGTATTCGGTGTTCGAATGCGACATCGCGCCCGACCAGTGGGTTGTTTTAAAAGACAAACTCTTGAAAACCTACAACCCCGAAACCGACAGCCTGCGCTTTTACCATCTAGGCAGCAAATGGCGGCGCAAAGTGGAACATCACGGCGCAAAACCGGCAGTGGATGTGTTTAAGGATACGTTGATTGTGTGAATCGCCAACCTACAGTTCTCATGAAAATGCGGCAGGGTTAGCGAACTGGGATTGTTCTTTAACAATCAGGATATTGCGAATGCGGGTGTAACAGAAAAGGCTGTGTTATACTCGTGTTCGCGCTTTTCTTGGGAGCTTAGCGAAATCAGGGCTGCGAAACCTGATGGAGCAAGGCTTTTAAGAGGGGCCCCAGCCGCCTTCAGGCGGCTGTGTGTTGAAACCATTTTGGAATTTGACGGCTTGTTGACCCAAATTCCAGCCGCCTTCAGGCGGCTGTGTGTTGAAACGTCGTCATAGTCAGCCTCGCATGGAAGCATTGCGTCCAGCCGCCTTCAGGCGGCTGTGTGTTGAAACCTTATGTTGTTATAGGTACAAATGTACTACAAAAACCAGCCGCCTTCAGGCGGCTGTGTGTTGAAACTACTTTTCCATTCTTGTAGAGAGCAAGCATTACGCCAGCCGCCTTCAGGCGGCTGTGTGTTGAAACGTACATCTTAAGTTTGAACACTATCTGGGGCAAAACCAGCCGCCTTCAGGCGGCTGTGTGTTGAAACGCTGTTTGATTGCAGACGGCCAAAATCATCAGAACCAGCCGCCTTCAGGCGGCTGTGTGTTGAAACAATTGCAGCACCTAGATAGCCGCGCTTTCCTGCTACCAGCCGCCTTCAGGCGGCTGTGTGTTGAAACTTGTTGCTCAAGCTCTTGCATGACTTGGCAATAACCAGCCGCCTTCAGGCGGCTGTGTGTTGAAACACTTTTTGCAGTTGTCGTTATTGTGAAACTGGTCCAGCCGCCTTCAGGCGGCTGTGTGTTGAAACTTTAGGGTTAGTAAATAATCCATCACCGCAACAACCAGCCGCCTTCAGGCGGCTGTGTGTTGAAACACGCGCTGGAATACTACACGGAGGGCAGCGTCCCCAGCCGCCTTCAGGCGGCTGTGTGTTGAAACTGCCGGCGATGACGCCGTCTTCACGGCTGACGAGCCAGCCGCCTTCAGGCGGCTGTGTGTTGAAACGCGGCAATAACCAAACGCATAAAAACTCCTTGAACCAGCCGCCTTCAGGCGGCTGTGTGTTGAAACATTTCTAGGGCGATAGTAGATTTTTTGCAAGAAGCCAGCCGCCTTCAGGCGGCTGTGTGTTGAAACAAGCCCTGAATGAGTAAATCAGCCCATTGAGGGCCCAGCCGCCTTCAGGCGGCTGTGTGTTGAAACCATGCCTTTAATTTGTGCTTTCGGTCTTGGCAACCAGCCGCCTTCAGGCGGCTGTGTGTTGAAACAAATCCGCCGACTGCGGAAACGCTTCGAGAGCAAAGCCAGCCGCCTTCAGGCGGCTGTGTGTTGAAACTGCTAAGTCTGTGCCATATAACGCTGTCGGTCGTCAGCCGCCTTCAGGCGGCTGTGTGTTGAAACCTGCTATTGAGATTACCGACACTGGCATTATCGTCCAGCCGCCTTCAGGCGGCTGTGTGTTGAAACCAATGGTTGCTGAAGCATTACAACGGCGACCATACCAGCCGCCTTCAGGCGGCTGTGTGTTGAAACCGCGCTGTGGGCGAAGCTGGACGCATTGGACGGCTCCAGCCGCCTTCAGGCGGCTGTGTGTTGAAACTTGTACGAAGACCCGACGGATAACAAGGTTACAGCCAGCCGCCTTCAGGCGGCTGTGTGTTGAAACCGTGGACAGCGGTTTGAAGCAGGCGTTTTTTACCCCAGCCGCCTTCAGGCGGCTGTGTGTTGAAACAGCATCAGCCAAAATATCCACTTTGGCAGAAGTACCAGCCGCCTTCAGGCGGCTGTGTGTTGAAACACTAGCCAATCAAGGCGCACGGTGTCAGGGTGTGGCCAGCCGCCTTCAGGCGGCTGTGTGTTGAAACCCGTCATCAACGGTCGATATGAGCGGCTTATGCCAACCAGCCGCCTTCAGGCGGCTGTGTGTTGAAACAGTGATAGGAATATCCAACTGAAAGCAGACGGAACCAGCCGCCTTCAGGCGGCTGTGTGTTGAAACAAGCGCGTGAATCTGCCGTTTTAAGGCAATGTTTCCAGCCGCCTTCAGGCGGCTGTGTGTTGAAACTGTCTCTGTCGTAATGAAAGATGGTGTTGTTGTTCCAGCCGCCTTCAGGCGGCTGTGTGTTGAAACTCCTGAAAAGGTCGTTAAGTAGTTTTTTGGGCTGCCAGCCGCCTTCAGGCGGCTGTGTGTTGAAACATTACCACATACACCGACAGCAAAGCCATACCAACCCAGCCGCCTTCAGGCGGCTGTGTGTTGAAACTTCCGCGTTGGGTCTGTCAGCTCCTGTGCATGCCCAGCCGCCTTCAGGCGGCTGTGTGTTGAAACAAATGTTCAGCCAATTAGTGATGATTCTGGTCACCAGCCGCCTTCAGGCGGCTGTGTGTTGAAACAAGTTCTATCAAGTATGGATTTTCCCAATCGCAGCAACCAGCCGCCTTCAGGCGGCTGTGTGTTGAAACATTTCCAAAGCACATGATGATTTTTTATTTGAGCCAGCCGCCTTCAGGCGGCTGTGTGTTGAAACTAATAACCTGAATTTGAACACTATCTAGGGCAAAACCAGCCGCCTTCAGGCGGCTGTGTGTTGAAACCACGTCCCGACCTCGTACCGAACAGCCCACAAGCCCAGCCGCCTTCAGGCGGCTGTGTGTTGAAACTGTGTCTGAACGGATAATCAGACCGACATAGTGGCCAGCCGCCTTCAGGCGGCTGTGTGTTGAAACCTTGTCTAAATAGTAACAACTGCATTGACGTAAACCAGCCGCCTTCAGGCGGCTGTGTGTTGAAACGCCGCCGCGATATTTGGGAGATTGAATCATGATTCCAGCCGCCTTCAGGCGGCTGTGTGTTGAAACTAGTTTGCGCCTTACGCCTAGTTCGGTCTTGCTCCAGCCGCCTTCAGGCGGCTGTGTGTTGAAACGTCCGAGTAATAAACGTTGTCTTTAAAGGCGCGCCAGCCGCCTTCAGGCGGCTGTGTGTTGAAACTAATCAGACGGTATCCCTTATCTTCAGGTAAACGGCCAGCCGCCTTCAGGCGGCTGTGTGTTGAAACAGTCAACTGAAATTGCGACTGATTATGTCGTATCCAGCCGCCTTCAGGCGGCTGTGTGTTGAAACTCAGTGATTTCATGCGTTATTTTTCCTAAAGTTTCCAGCCGCCTTCAGGCGGCTGTGTGTTGAAACGGGCGTACCGGCGCGACCATCAGCGCAGCAGGCGGTGCCAGCCGCCTTCGGGCGGCTGTGTGCTGAAATTCTAGTAACTACGAACTCTATGACGACCTATTCCGTCAGCCGCCTTTGGGTGGCTGTATGTTCAAATATCGTCCAAGCAGGCTACTCTTCTTCGGTGCGCAGGAAATTGCCTGCCAAACGGGACAGCTTCATGACTTAGGGAAACATTCGGAAGCCTTTAACCGCCGATTGTATGGTGGCCCATCAGTCGATCATGCTACCGCCGGAGCGAAAATTGCAAAAATGCTTGCTTTATAGTTAATTCCAAAGTATAAGCTGTTGTTCTCTTTCTTAGGCTAGATAACTTTAATTAATGAATTAAAAGGAAAAAATAATGGAAAATAAACAAACCAATTCGACCATCAAATCTCGTGCGGCGGTAGCATTTGCCCCAAATCAACCCTTACAAATTGTGGAAATCGACGTAGAAATGCCTCGAAAAGGCGAGGTGTTAATTCGTAACACTCACACGGGCGTGTGCCATACAGATGCATTTACGTTATCAGGAAGCGATCCTGAAGGTGTATTTCCTGTGGTGCTTGGACATGAAGGTGCGGGTGTAGTCGTTGCTGTGGGTGAAGGTGTGTCGAGCGTAAAACCAGGTGATCACGTCATTCCTCTTTATACCGCTGAATGTGGCGAATGTGAGTTTTGTCGTTCAGGTAAAACCAACTTATGTGTCTCAGTACGTGATACGCAAGGTAAAGGCTTAATGCCAGATGGTACAACGCGTTTTTCTTATCAAGGTCAGCCGATCTATCACTATATGGGCTGTTCGACTTTCAGTGAATACTCTGTTGTTGCAGAAGTTTCACTGGCAAAAATCAACCCAGAAGCAAACCACGAACAAGTATGCTTACTCGGCTGCGGCGTTACCACAGGTATTGGTGCGGTACATAATACGGCAAAAGTGCAAGAAGGCGACTCTGTTGCCGTGTTTGGCTTGGGGGCGATTGGTTTGGCTGTCGTGCAAGGTGCGCGTCAAGCCAAAGCGGGGCGCATTATCGCTATTGATACTAATTCAGCAAAATTCGAGTTGGCAAAACAGTTCGGTGCAACGGATTGTTTAAACCCGAACGATTACGATAAACCGATTAAAGATGTGTTGTTAGACATCAATAAATGGGGCATTGACCATACCTTTGAATGTATTGGCAATGTAAATGTAATGCGTCAGGCATTAGAAAGTGCGCACCGTGGTTGGGGGCAATCCATTATCATAGGCGTAGCGGGTGCAGGACAAGAAATTTCAACTCGTCCGTTCCAGTTGGTGACCGGTCGCGTTTGGAAAGGTACGGCGTTTGGTGGTGTGAAAGGTCGCTCTGAACTGCCGAAAATGGTGGAAGATTCAATGAAAGGCGACATTGAGTTAGAACCGTTTGTGACCCATACAATGACACTCGATCAAATCAATGAAGCCTTTGAGTTGATGCACGAAGGTAAATCGATCCGCGCTGTTATTCATTACTAAGGCCCGAGATGAAACTGATTGAACAACATCAAATTTTTGGTGGTTCGCAACAAGTTTGGGCACACCATGCCCAAACGCTTCAATGCGAAATGAAATTTGCTGTCTATTTGCCGGATAATCAGGAGAATCGATCGCTTGGTGTGATTTATTGGCTTTCCGGCTTGACGTGTACGGAACAAAATTTCATTACCAAATCAGGCTTTCAACGTTATGCGGCAGAACATCAAGTGATTGTGGTTGCTCCCGATACCAGCCCTCGCGGAGAGCAAGTGCCGAACGATGCTGCTTACGATTTAGGGCAAGGTGCGGGCTTTTATCTTAATGCAACCGAGCAGCCTTGGGCGACGAATTATCAAATGTATGATTATATTTTGAATGAGTTGCCCCGTCTGATTGAGGAAAATTTTCCTACCAACGGTAAATGTTCCATTATGGGACATTCAATGGGCGGACACGGTGCATTGGTATTGGCATTGCGAAACCGGGAACGTTATCAAAGTGTTTCTGCCTTTTCGCCCATTTTGTCGCCCAGTCTCGTGCCTTGGGGGGAGAAAGCCTTTTCTGCTTATTTAGGAAAAGATCGTGAAAAATGGCAGCAATATGATGCTGGCTCGCTCATTCAACAAGGCTATAAAGTGCAAGGTATGCGCATTGATCAGGGCTTGGAAGATGAGTTTTTGCCAACACAATTGCGTACCGAAGATTTTATTGAAACCTGTCGTGCGGCAAATCAGCCGATCAATGTGCGCTTCCATAAAGGCTACGATCATAGCTATTATTTCATCGCCAGTTTTATTGGTGAGCATATTGCCTATCATGCGGCATTTTTGAAGTAAGTCGAAGAAGTGATTTGTGAATCGATCAAACGTTGGAGTGAGCGTTAATTTTTATGTTAACGAAAATAATGCTATCAAAATGAGCTAGCTTGCCTACTCTACTTAAATATCTCCCCATTCTAATCCGAATCGCTGTAAATATTTCCTCAATCGGTCGCTGTCATTGACTTTTGCCCTTTCTGTTCGGGAGACGTTGAACAATGCACGGCCGGCGGTGGCCATATTGGGATGTTTGCGGCATTCGTCGATAACGTGTTGCAGTTGTAGCTTGTCGAATAAATCCAATGTATCCCAATCGACTTTATCGGGGTAGTCTTGTGTTTTTTCAGACGGCCTTTTATGTAGGAGGCCGTCTGAAAAGGGTTCTTCCGACCATAACCATTTGAGGCGTTCAATTTCAGCTTTGACTTGTTCTACCTGTATCCTGCCTTGTGGCGCGAGTGTGGCCAGGCGTATGATGCTGGCGGCGAGGTCGCGGAAGTTGCCGCGCCATGGTGCTTGGTTAGAGTGGGCAAAGTCAAGGTAGGCGGCTAGGGCTTCTTTGTTGAAGCGGGTGGTTCGGCCGAGTTCTTGCGAGGCTAGGGCGAGCTGGTGTTCGACGTTGGGCTCGATGTCTTCGCGGCGGTTGGCGAGTGCGGGTAGTGGGTAATTCCAGATGTTGATGCGGGCGAACAGGTCTTCGCGGAAGCGTCCGGCGCGGATTTCGTGGCGTAGATCGCGGTTGGTGCCGGCGATGAGTTGGAAGTCGCTTTTGACTTCGCTGTCGCTGCCGACGGGATAAAAGTGTTTTTCTTCAATGGCTTTGAGCAACATGGCTTGCTCGTCTAAGCCTAATTCTCCGATTTCGTCTAAAAACAATACGCCGCCGTCGGCAGTTTTCAGATAGCCTTCACGTTTTTCTGCGGCGCCGGTAAAGGCGCCTTTTTTGTGGCCGAACAGGGCAGATGCTGCGCCGTCGCTGCGAAGAGTGGCGCAGTTTACATCGACAAATGTGCCTTTAATCAGATGGCGCGCTTTTTTCAATTCAAAAATCCTGCGTGCCAGCATGGATTTGAGACCTTTGCAAAATTCCCCAAAATCCCCTAAATTCCCACCAAGACATTTAGGGGATTTTCCATGAGCACCTTCTTCCAGCAAACCGCACAAGCCATGATCGCCAAACACATCGACCGCTTCCCACTATTGAAGTTGGATCAAGTGATTGATTGGCAGCCGATCGAACAGTACCTGAATCGTCAAAGAACCCGTTACCTTAGAGACCACCGCGGCCGTCCCGCCTATCCCCTGTTGTCCATGTTCAAAGCCGTCCTGCTCGGACAATGGCACAGCCTCTCCGATCCCGAGCTCGAACACAGCCTCATTACCCGCATCGACTTCAACCTGTTTTGCCGCTTTGACGAGTTGAGCATTCCCGATTACAGCACCTTATGCCGCTACCGTAACTGGCTGGCGCAAGACGACACCCTGTCCGAATTGCTGGAACTGATTAACCGCCAACTGACCGAAAAAAACCTAAAAGTAGAGAAGGCATCCGCCGCCGTCATTGACGCCACCATTATTCAAACTGCCGGCAGCAAACAGCGTCAGGCTATAGAAGTCGATGAAGAAGGACAAGTCAGCGGCCAAACCACACCGAGCAAAGACAGCGATGCCCGTTGGACAAAGAAAAACGGTCTCTACAAACTCGGTTACAAACAACATACCCGTACCGATGAGGAAGGCTATATCGAGAAACTGCACATCACCCCCGCCAATACCCATGAGTGCAACCACCTGTCCCCTTTGTTGGAGGGTATTGCCGAAGGCACGACCGTCTATGCCGACAAAGGCTATGACAGTACGGAAAACCGGCAACATCTGAAAGATCGCCGCGTAACCGGTATTTGTCGAAGACCCGTTATGTGGTCGAACAGAGCTTCGGGACGCTGCACCGTAAATTCCGCTACGCCCGGGCAGCCTATTTCGGACTGATTAAAGTGAGTGCGCAAAGCCATCTGAAGGCGATGTGTTTGAACCTGTTGAAAGCGGCTAACAGGCTAAGTGTGTCTGTTGCCGCCTAAAAGGCGGCCCGGATGCCTGATTATCAGGTATCCGGGGAGGATTAAGGGGGTATTTGGGTAGAATTAGGAGTGATTTGGGGAGGGAAATAGCCGAAAACCTGTGTTTAGGTTTCGGCTGTTGGGGGAAGGACTTTTTTGCAAAGGTC